>CAJWHX010000208.1 GCA_913040875.1 uncultured Pseudomonadota bacterium
GATGTCCATTGGATAGAAGATATAGGTCCAATATTGGAAGCACTTTCACAAACGACGTGGAAAGAGTGGGGTTGTATCGCCAGTATTGGACTGGTGGCGGGTTTATTCGGGATTGGTTGGAGCAGGTGGCTTAGTCTTCGTCTTCTACTAGTATTGCACCGTGTTCTTGTGGGTCGAATCCTTCTGGCCAGATGGTTTCAGAGTCGTATGTTGCTCCTTTTAACGCTGCTTCTTCTAGATCTACTTCTGATAGATCCGATCCGGTTAGATTAGCCCTTGGTCCAATCGCTCCAGAGTTTTGATAGTCGAATCCTTCAGGCCATGTCGTCCAGTTATTATATCTTGCGTCCGTGAATCTGCATCCAGATAGATTGGCTCCGCTGAGATTGGCTCCGGATAGATTAGCGTCTTGTAGATTAGCTCCGAATAGATTAGCTTCGGATAGATTAGCCCTCGATAGATTGGCTTCCCATAATTGAGTTCCAGATAGATTAGCCTTTCGTAGACTAGTTCCGGATAGATTAGTGTTTTGTAGACTAGCTCCGGATAGATTAACTTCGGATAGATTCGCTTCGGATAAGTTTGCACCTGTGAGATCTTTCCATTCTAGATTTTCTTTTTGTAGATTTCTTCTGAATAGATTCGCATTTGGACCATATGCTCCTGAATTTTGATAGTTAAATCCTTCTGGCCAGACAGTTTCAGAGTTGTAATTTGCTTTTTCTAGTCTTGTATTTTCTAGATTTGCATATTCAAGATTTGCACTTTTAAGATTTGTCTTGCTTAGATTTGCTTCAAGAAAATCTCTTCTACGTAAGTCTAAATTACTGAGGTCCATATCCAAATCCTTGTGTAAAACATTGATATTTGATTATCAGTATCATCATGTCAACGAATCCATCAAGTGAATACCCATCCATAACGGAATCCGCTGCGCATTCCGGAAAGCCAGCATCGACAGTTGAAACGTGTTTCAGCATTGTTCGTTTATGGCAAAACAATCTACAAAGGCGAACAGATCATCTAACACAAAATAAGAGTCTATCTATGTGTTCTTAGACAATCTCCTTTTCAATCTAAGTTGGCTATCTTAACGACACAAAGAATCGATTTTATGGTTAATTTCTTCTATGGATTCTCCAGTTTTTTTAAGAACAAAAATGCTTACACAAATCAGGAAACTCTTGACAAGAACAAAACTGCCCATGATTGAGTATTAACGTAATCGCCTTTGTCATCTGTTTGTCTTGTAATATAAACGATTTGTATTCACTTAGTTTCTTACACGATAATCGAAGATTATTTCCTTTGAGCAAGTATAAAATTCGCCCTCTCACAACAACAAATACATAGTCTAACATTGGACTATTACAGTCTCTGCAGTTTTCAGACACCATATGTGGGTCTGGCACAACCTCCACTGGACTACCTTTCAGTTTTTTTGTACCAGTACAATGTTTATTGCTACATCGAAGAAAAAAACCTGTAGCAGATTTAGTAATACCAAATACACTTTTATCATCTTGACACGTAAGTTTTGTGAGGGTTATCCGATATATCTCATCATTCATAATAGGCGTCCTTTTGCAATACTTTCGTTATGAAGTATATCAAAGTGAACAAAGTGTTTCATGATCAAAACACCTTTCATTCGACACGATAGGATCCAAAACCACATCGTGTGAATCCATCATCAAAAGAATCACAACAACTACATCAACCTCTCCCACAAAAATTAACGTCACAGTCGTCGTAAAACTATCGGATATAATCCTATCTTCCAAATTGCTAACCCCTGAGCAACACATCACAGAAAAACCGAATCTTTCGAATCAGTTTGCCATGCGGACGATTCTGAATGTCCCGTCTGAGCCAAATCAATAACTTACGAGTGAGCACATATCGGGTCCACTCTTGTTTGCGCTTTTTGTAGAGTTTCGGATCGGCTTCGTCCATCGCCGTCCACAATGTATCTTTGGGCGTCCCCCACTGTTGAAGGTCTTCCGGAGTGACACCAGCCACTTGCTTGGCTACAATTTCAAACTTTCGCTTGTCGGCAGCCAGTTCAAGCACCCATTTGTCCTTTGATGACGTAACCGGTCTATCGTGCTTTTGGACTCCGAGTGGGTCTCCGAGTCCTTCAGCAACTTTTGCCCGTTTGTAATCCAAGGCTTCTGGTTCGTAAGGCACCTCTAGAAAATCCGTCAACCGTTTCAATGTCTCTTCTGGATTGGAAACAACTTGTTCATAGGAGACATGAATCAAGGGGACACTTGGATTTCGAAGTTCCGCTGCCATTGCGGGGATATAGCGAGACAAAATTGGATTGAAGTCCACAGCGGCTTTATAATCCCCGTCAAAGAAGGAGTTGGCATAGGATGCAAAGATAGCACCCGGATGACGCGTCAGAAAGATGTACTTGGCATTGGGATACACTTTCGTGAGAAATGGCAGTACAAGCGCATTCGCTGGGGTTTTGTCCAAGAAGTATCGAATGTCTGTGTTGCCTTCTGGCTTGGTGATGTCGAACATCTTTCCGTAGAGTGAATCACAATAGGCACGACACGCCTCATAATAGTCTGCATCCTGATTGGGGAATGCTTTCACCAGTTCCCGCATCGCGCTTTGGGCTTGCAGCTGATCAAAGGGTGCCTTTTCCACTGTTTCCCAAAAGCCAAGGTGTGCCAGTGCCGGCATCAAATGTGGCTCAGGTCTAGACACGATCGACGAGGTGGCATTCAAGATGCGCATCAGCATCGTTGAACCTGCACGGGGGGTCGAAATAAGAAATACCAAATTCTGTTCCATCACCAAATCCTGTAGAAGTCTATCTCTGCTCTATCGCTATCGCCCAAACATCGTCGGCCCACTGACCTTCACGGCGGACTTCAGGCTCCAAGGCTATCCCCGTTTCAGCATAGACCGTTTCTCGAGCCAATCGAATTAAACTCGCCACATCTTGAGCTGTCGCTGCATTCAAGTTCACGATAAAATTTGCATGCTTGGAAGAAATCTGTGCATCACCGATTTGGTGCCCCTTTAAACCGACGGATTCAATCAGACGACCAGCATAGTCCCCTTCTGGATTTTTAAACACCGAGCCACAGGACGGTAGATGTAACGGTTGGGTTTCCTTACGACGATTCAAATGGTGTTGAATGGACTCCAACTCTTCGTCTACCCCATTGGTATGGGTCAACAGATGCGTGCGTAAAATAATTGCTGACCACGGTAAGCCAACTCGCCGATACCGAAACTGAAGCTCATCAGCGGAAGACCGATGGATTTTCCCATCGTCCATCCACTCTACCCAATCGACCACGTCGCCAATCTCACCGAGATAAGTCCCCGCATTCATCCGAATAGCACCACCAATCGTCCCGGGGACACCAGCCAAGGAGCCCAATCCTGCCCGACGTTGTCTTTTCAAACTACGAAGCACTTTGGAGTTTGCAATCCCAGCGCCCACCAACAGCCCGTTCTCTGTCCATTCTAGCTGTTTAAAGTCTCCCACCAGTTTGATCGCTATACCTTCAAAGCCCTCGTCACTCAGCAGCATATTGCTACCGTTTCCGAGCATAAGGTATGGAATATTAAGTGCCAACACACCCTGCAGCTGTTCTATTGTACCAATAGAAACCAACCAGCGAAGAACACCCCCGATCTTCCAGTATCCAACCTCTGCAAAGGAACGGTTCTCCTTAAATGAACACCCAAGTTCATTTAATGTTGCGCGAACAGCCTCATCCGTCACAGTGTGACACCGAGCAGCTTACCCAAGAGCGCACGGTCACCTTGGATGGCTACCAAGTTGGTATATAGGTCTAAACCACGAGTTCCACCAAGCTCCAACCCACCACCGGCACGTCCAGGACCACCGTGGTTCTGATTGGGAAGGACAGTACTGGGAGTGAGTGCGGAATCGGCAACTTTACCAGACACCACAAAGAGTCGACCATTCCACACCGCGGCTTTAAGAAGCGCTGCCTGAAGCCACTTACGATCATTTGAATAAAGAGACGAGACCAAACAACCTTCTCCGCGCGCAATATAATCCACCGCAGAATCAACAGAACCATCGTATGGAAGCAGTGTGGTTACAGGACCAAAGACTTCCTTTTCATGAAAGATGGCTATATCGGCATCGTTTGCCACAATCACCGTTGGCGCTACAAAATACCCCTTGCCCTCTGGGGCATTCTTTCCATTTACGGAATGTGAACCACCAATCAAAATAGAACCATGGGCGGCGAGTTCATCAATACCCGCACGGACATCTAACAGCTGCTTCTTAGAAACCACAGGTCCCACATCCACAGCGCGTTCTGTTGGATATCCAACAACAAGCCCTTCCAATCGCTCTACCAGTGCTTCTTTGACGGCATCCATCAACCCTTCAGGGACGAAAATACGACGAGATGCGGTACATTTCTGACCCGCTTTCTGACGAATGTCGGTCACCACATTGTTGAGGAATCGATACCAAATATCTCCGCCCACCTTGACATCGGGGGCGAGTACGGCAGCGTTCAGAGAATCGGCTTCTGCATTGAAACGAACTGACTTATGTAAGACTCCCGCAGACTGACGAAGTTTGGCAGCCGTGGTGGCGGAACCGGTAAAAGCAACCACATCCTGCGCTTGAAGTTTGTCGAGGGCATCGGCTGAATCCCCAGCGATGAAAGACAATATGCCAGCTGGAAGGAAGTCTGCCTCAACAATGATCTTGATCATTTTATAGGTCAATAGAGCCGTTGTGCTAGATGGTTTGGTCACCACTGGCATACCGGCTAAGAAGGCACAGGCAATCTTCTCAAATGCACCCCACGCAGGAAAGTTGAAGGCATTGATGTGAAAGGCAACCCCTTCGCGTGGCAATCGAAAATGTTGTCCCATATGACGAGCATTCGCTGCGATTTTACTCGCGGTCCCGTCCAACTGAAACTTCTCATCACCCATTTTCGCACCGTAGCGACCATAGGTTGACAACGTGCCCGTAGCACCATCCACGTCAAACTTGGAATCTCCTCGTGTCGCACCATTACAATCCCTTGAGACTTCCAGTAAGTACTCTCGCTTGTCATGCAGTACGGCCGCCATTTTTGTCAACAGAGCCCCACGCTCAGCAAATGTCATCGCTCTTAGAGCCGGACCACCAATCGTTCGTGCGTGATCAAAGGCCGATTCAAAATCCAATCCTGTTGTACAAGTGGTAGCGATCAACTCTTCCGTCGACGGGTTAAACAATTCTTCTGCGTCTCCACTACCAACTTGCCATTGGTCACACAAATAGGACTGCAATTGAGTGGGTGCTGTCATGATATGCTCCTTCGGTAACAAACTTTGAAGAGTGATATAACGTATTAAAGCCGTTTATGTCACAGACTGAGCCATTCAAAATTGCTCTCACTGGAATTTGAAAGATTCACATGATACAATCACAGTTAGAACTTTCCACGTGAATATCCCACATGAATGCCACCGAAGATAGAGCCAAGATCAATCGAACCTTACTGAGCAGTCTCATAGGGTTCTTCCTGACCCTAGGGATTGTACAGGTTGGTCTACTCATGACCCTGCACGAGGCTCTTGAGAGTTTGCTTCTCTTGCCGATTCTTTTTCTCTACTTGGGTGCAATCGTCATAGGACGCCGGCAAGACTTAGTTGTCGCCAGCATATTTTTCTTAACTACTGCCCTCATTCATATAGGGGCTAGCAACCTCCTATTCTTTCCCGCTGAATACGGGATGCAACGTGCGTTACTGGTCTTGATGCCCAGTACCTTTCTGCTGCTGCCACAAGCTAAAGATAAGTGGGTAAATGGATTGACCATTGCCAATATTTTGCTCACCATCTTGATAGAGGGTATCGATCCCACTCCCCTTTGGTCGATCAATTTGTCCCTGAATATTGTTTCTTCTATCAGATTGATCACAACGCTGACTGCAACCATCGCCACCACAGCCATCGTGTATCAGTTTTACTTGTCACTGCGTACTCAACAAAAGCAACTTCGGGTGGAGCACCGGCGCTCTGAAGAGTTGTTGCACAATCTCTTTCCTCCTACGATCGTTGAACGATTGAAGCTGCAAGAACGAACGATTGCCGACAACTTTCCAGATGTTACTGTCATCTTTGCTGACATTGTTGGATTCACAAAGATGTCTGAGGAAATGGAACCAGAAAAGTTGCTCTACGTACTCAATAAATTTTTTGGAGTTTAAATGGATTTTTCTAAACTATCTGAAGAAACAATGGAACTAAGTACTCAGATTGGACCTCGACAGCAAAAGCTTCTTTTTGATACAGAATTTTATGAAGATGAAGTAACTTTAAACCCTGCGGGAAGTGTCATA
>CAJWHX010000209.1 GCA_913040875.1 uncultured Pseudomonadota bacterium
TGAGCAAATCTTCCTTCTCTAAATCTGAACGATTTTCTAAGAGTTCTGGAGAAAATTGAACATAGGGAGAGATGGAAAAGGCCTGTTCCCAAGCAAGCTGCACTTGCTCATCCTTATCCAGTAAGTGATGAGCATATCCACGATGCACCCAAATCGTCGCCAACTCTTCTGTCAATGGAACACGCTGTGGACAGGAGATAGAAGCCCTCAAGTCTTCAGATAGACTCAAGGCCTCTTTGGCACTACCCCGTTGTAAGGCCTGCAGGACCATGGTGTGGTCAATATAGGTTCGCTGAGCTTTTGCTTGATCTATCGAGTTGGA
Source organism: uncultured Pseudomonadota bacterium (assembly GCA_913040875.1). The sequence continues at coordinate 323 of CAJWHX010000209.1, forward strand.
TCCTGAACCCGTTGTTTCTTGAGACCAGGCTTGAGATAGGCCTATCAGCCAGAGCATTCTTCGCTCCAATCAGCGCTAGATTCAGTCAATTGCAGTGTATAAGTACACTCTTTTCCTTCCTGACTTTTCCCAATGACAATCTGAGTCCGCAAATCTTTATCGTTGCCCTTCTGAGAAACCTTGGCCCGCAGCTTTCCGCTTGGGACATTGTTCAGAACCATGTCTCCTTCACCGTTCCAATCGTATTCAAAACTCTTTTGCTTCAACGAAATAAACAGTTCGCCTGAATCGGTCGTTTTCAGAACAACTTTTGTTGCTGTGGCTGCACCCAAATCTTGTTCGTTGGCTGGATTGCCTTTTGGCAATGTTTTTGTTTCGACAACAGCTGTCGAAACAGGATCAACTGCTTGATCTTTGTTGATATACCAATAGCCAAGTCCTCCACCGAGAAGCAACAGAAACAACCCTCCCCCCATGATCAAAGGTACAGGATTGGTGGCTTTCGGGGGAGATGATTTTGGCGGCAACGCCTTGGGCTTTGGCATAGAAGCGGAAGAAGATTGTTTGGCCCTTCGCACATCTGAATCTGTGACCTTTAATGTATCTTCTACATCAGGTGACGTTGGTTCCAGATCAAGTGTTGCTACCGTAGAAGGCAACGGTGGCGCAGGAATTTCTTCTTTTACATTCGCTACCGATAATGGCGGCGGAAATGACATGCTACTTTGAGTATCTGGATCGTGATCAAGCAAGTTGTCCGTGTTGTCTGAGAAGCTTTCCGAACCGTCTTCAAACAGAACCTCGTTTTCTAACGGATCTGGTTTCGCTTTCGGTTTTTCTAAACTGACTTTACACTTCTCCACCACATCTCTACAAAAAAGCTTGAGAGACCCATCATTGATCTCTTGTGCCAGCTCCTCTGTTTCTTGTAAGATGTGTGCGAGTGAAGGACGCTCTGATTCTTCCCATCTCAACATGCCTCGAAGTAAATCTTGAATCCTGTCTGCAATGTGAGGCTCAAAGTCAACCAAATCCAACTTTTCAAATCGACGTTCCTGTTCTTCGTAGTATTTTTCTTGGCGTACATTCGCCTTTCCATATCGCCCTTGGTAGAGCAGCTCATAAAGCGTCACACCCAAAGCATATACGTCTCCAGACAATCGATCTTCATCTCCTAAAAACCGTTCTGGTGACATGTACGCAGCCGATCCAAAGGCTAGAGCCTGCGTCTCCGCTTCCCTATCTTCAAATTTGGCCTGCGCAGTTCCAAAATCCAAGACTTTCACATCCGCTTCAACGGTGACCATTATATTGGATGGTTTAATATCGCGGTGAATCAGTCGGAGTGGGTCCCCACCCTGTAAAGGCGGACGGTTGTAGGCGGCATCGAGTGCCGAAGCCACTGAAGATATCGTCTCAAATATGACTTTTCTAGGAATGCGCGTACGACTCTTTGCGCAAAAGTTGATGAGGGTTTTGAGATCGACCCCATTTAAATATTCCATGATGATGGCACACTTGCCACCAATCGAAACCAACCCTTCGACCTTGATGATATTTCGATGTTGCAGTCGTCCTAAAACGCGTGCCTCATCGCGAGACCGTTTGATGATTTCATCATGATCAGCCCACTTCGCATGCAACAGTTTTATGGCGACCACTTTTGAAAATTTACTATCGGTGATGATCTCAGCCAAGTATACCTTTCCAAAGGTGCCTTCAGCCAGCTTTTTCAGAAATCGAAATCGTCTCTTTTCCATGCAATCATCTCAATAAAATGGCTTCAAATCATCAACGCAATGAACGTCTTGTACTCTATATCTCATTCAGTACCGTTTAGACCAATATCCTATCACAACTCAATAATATTTTCTGCTTTCTGACCGGTTTTTTGCCTTCTCGCCTCTAGCTATTGACAAATCCCTTCATCTCCATTTGCGACTTCTGTGACATAATGAAGAAGAGACAGGTATTCAATACTGCGTTTTAATGAGCTGCCGAATTGCTTTTGAACCTCTGCCCAATCCCATGAACGACCTGAACGACCAAAAGGCTCCTGTCTTGAAATCAGCAGATCTTCACTCCCAGAGACAAATGCGGTGGCCACCATTATCGTGCTTGATGGAAGTTCTGTCCGACCTCTTTCGATGTCTTCATAAATTGTTTCGAAAGAAATCACTGCAGCCCAGGCTTGTGAGTTGAAAGTGTAGTTTGCTTTGGGGTCCCAGATAATGCGCTCTCCATTGTCTTCTAAAATCAAGTACCGAAGAGCAGCATATCGAGGACGAATCTCTTCCGTTCGAGAACAAAAGACCTCTGTTAAATCCTCATCACTTTTCTTGAGTCGAGCTCGAATTTGAGTTTCCATCTTTTCATAGCGACGAAAATATCGTTTGGATGCACTAATTTGATCTGAACTCAGACCAAACGCCTCCAGATTAGAAGATCGGTTCCCTTTGCTGTACACCAAATCTCCAAGTCGATCGTCATACTCAATATCATTGTCTTCAACCATGACCGTTTCGATGTGCTCTTTCGAGATCAAAAAAGCGTTGAGCCCACCCATGACAAAGATTCCCAGTAAGACCAACCACGCTCGCATTGTAAAGATTGAACTCATAACTCAGCCTTATCCGGTGCATGTACTTCTTTACAATACCCTTCCAAATAGGGCTTCCATTTTCCAAACACATTGTGCGTCGGATAATTTTTACTGTAATAACACACTGCCAAGATGTGATAGGCGATGACTCTATACCCATAGTGTTGCGTTTCTTGAGGCAGATAGGAATTGCAGTTCGGTTCGTCGGTATGACAAAGGTTGTCCCCATAAAAGTGTGCCCCATGATTTCGTTTTTTCACATACCGTTGATAGGCAGGAAGAACGTTGCTTCGCTTCACTTTACCCAAGTACTTCGAGTCATCGTATCCAGCATTGTGGGCCAAAATGGTTGCTTGTACAATGGATCCAGAAGCAGACAGCTCAGCGTCTTCAAATGTTTCTTTCATCAGATTGACTGCAGCAACAGTCGATTGCTCAGTATCTACTCGATCATCCACCCTGCAATAAGAGCCCTTAGAGTAAGAACCAATCCGACAACTCGGCTCTCCTTTGGCATTGACTGTCACATACTCTGCATCTCTTTTCACAGAGTATGGAGGGGACTTTGCGGTAGGACTCCATAGTTTTCCTGTGAGACCCATTTTGCAATCTTTGACCTTGAGCCCCATTCTATATCCTGTCTCCGGCATAAACTGCCAAATACCAGCTGCACAAACGGCAGATACTCTAATTGCGTTGTACTGTGTTTCTTGAAATGGCACACCCGCTAAGACTTCAGGCAAATCAGCTTCTCTCAATGAATCTACAACGAGCGCATAATCGTCTTTCACTAGTTCCAATCGCTTCCAAAACCCAGTCCAACTCGATGTCTTCTTAATTTGATTGGCCACCGCATTGAACAATCGCTGATCCCATAATTTTGGATTGCTCGATAGCCCAGATATCCTGACCCCAACATCTTCCATTTTATCTGCGTTGATTCGCATCACAAAGTCTTCAAAAGGGGCTTGTAGCCCTGCCAAAACAGACGCCTCTACCGGTGCATCAACATCAACCAGTTCCTCATGGTCATACCCTTCGAATTTTGGACCCAATACGGGTGGTGCAGGTTGGAAATACCTCAACACTTGTACAAACATAATGGTTGCCGTACTGGCAATCATACCGAACAACGTGAGATAAAACCACCGTGGATACTTATGAATTCGAATGTTCGTCGCTTTGGTGTTTTGAGACAGTGAAATATCAATCTGATCGCTTGCATTCACTACAGAAGCTAAGGAGTCGGACTTCCAAGCGAACGTTTTGGCCTGAAGAAACACAAAAAGAACCCCGTGTCCAATGGGACCGATATACACCGCCACACCAGGTAACAACGGCACTGGTTTGTATATTGGATCGATTCGACTCCAATCTTCACCTTCATGGGTCGCCACTCGAACCTCGTTGTGTTGAATGGGATGAATCATCACCTTATTGCCCGTATAGCACTCAATCCTTGCATGAATTGGCGCTATGGTTGAATTGGACAACTGCATTCCACCCACACCAGGACTGGAACCAATACTGATTTGCGGTCCCTTATAGACAAACGGTTTGTGTGTAGGCATACTGCGTGACCTAAACAATACTTCTATGTCCCATCTCTCCTGCATTGACTTTCCCTTTTATGATTCGATCGGTTCATTGACTGTGTATAGAAGCATTACTTGACTGGTTTGAGTATGATTGTACACGGCTCACCATCCTTGTACACATCAAAAAGGACATCATGTACATCCATGCTGCTATCTCCAACGTACACACGCCAGTTCCCGACTGGTAAACGAAGCCAAGACACCACATAGTCAATGATAGATCCCATCGGAACGATCCAATTGACCGGTGCGTTGAATCGAACCATTCCATCTGGACTGTGCACTTCCAACGGAATGAGCAAGGTTCTAGTTGGGACAGATGTCAACATCAACTGAGTTTTCTTAAAAGAGGCCAACGTCCGTTTTCCAGAAACGATCTCCCCACGTTCTTTGACTCGATAACAACTCGTTAGTTGACCAGACAAATTCATCCGATTTGGTAACAGTCGATTGAGCAATAAAATAGACACAAGTTGAGAAACGGTGACTTGTGGTGAACACACCTGCTTAATACTCCCACGTCCAGCGCCAAGAGATATCTTATACTTCTGAGGATTAATTGTCGGAAAATTCTTCCGCAGAGGGATTGGGGAACCAAATAAATCTTGTAAATCCGAGAACTGCTGAGGATCTGGAGTGGATATGGGGTTGGAGTGCATGTGAGATGCTGAAGTCTCTGTTGTTTTCTCAGGTTGTGGAGAAGTCGTCTTTTCGGAGACTGGTGATTTCTTCTTAGGACTCTCTGGTTTCCGGACGTTTTTGCTGGCTGGCTGGTTGGGATTCGTCTGATTCTGCGTCTCCTGAGAGATCACCTTGGGTTTTGAGTTTGTTGGTCTAGCCATAATTGCAGTCGCAAAATCTTCATCTGACAACTCATCTGTGAACTCTTCATCCAATCGTTCTCCAAACAGATGTGGTGTGGCATCCATTACGGATTGGGTAAGGGTAGATCGTGAAGATGGCAATTTACCTGTGGTCTCTTGACTGTCTTCATTTCCTACTGACGGAATGGATGGGGCCTGTGGATTCCTCTTCGGTGCGCTGAGCAAAGCAGCCAATCTATTAGCCGTATCATGACTTCTGATCTCTGGAGATGAGGCTGAAACTGTAGGTGTAGTCTGAGACGCAGGCGGCGTTCTTTTGGAAGGCCTCAAAATCGACGCCAGCTTGTCTGGAGCCTTTTGATCGGTACTCAACGAAGGCTCTTGGGGTGGGTTAGACACGATAGGAGCATCGCCCGTAGAATTGTTTACAGATTGAGAAACACTGGATCTCAACGCACTCAGCAAATCATTCCCCAATGCCGACTGTGGCTTTTCAGGTTTTGGGGGTGGTGTCTGAATCACGGGTACCGCAGGTGCAGAAATACTAGACTGACGAAGCATATCCAACAAATTGGCCGGATTTTGAGGCTCAACTTCAGTTGTGTCTGACGGTTGGGTTTCAGCCACTGTTGATTCTTGAGGTTCACCCAACGTTATTTCTTTTAATTTTTGTCGTTTCCTCTCCGCCTCAAGCTCTAAAATCTCCGGAGCCAAGGTGTTTCTATCAAACATTGCCGTTGCTGCGTCTAACAGCTCTATTTCCTGACTGGATCTCAAAATTTGCTGGCTGCAGGCAGACATTAAATCAAAGAGCGACATCCCCTTCAAATGTTGATTCCGTAGCAATGCTTTTCCTGCCCGAATCGCAGTTGTAAAAGAGTTGAAGCGATCTGTACCGTCCAATCTCAAACATTGATCTAAGAAATCATGCGTATGGGGGTCCAACCACCCTGAAACCATGGCTTGATTA
>CAJWHX010000210.1 GCA_913040875.1 uncultured Pseudomonadota bacterium
AAAGAAGTCCAGTCGTGGAATGTACAACTCCGAAGACACTCGTGCCCTACACTTTGGCATCGGTGACCGTGGATGTGCCAACAGTATTGAAGTTCGTTGGCCCAATGGGGAAACCTACACCTTGGATATGGATACTGTAACTGAAGAGTCGTATGTGAGGGTTGGGTATCCGGATGTGGTTGAGGGACTGTGATAAGACTTTGTCCTGAATCAATCTGACATTTTCTCGTGGATTCGAGGTGCAAATTTCCGGAAATAGATAAGAAGTTACAGTCGAATGATGCACCCCGACAACAGATACAAGTTCAGTGCAGCATCACCATGACCGATTATGGTCATATTAATTACACAGAAGTAGGTCCTACCATGAAATCATATCCCCTTCACGCCCTATGCCTTTTGTTCGCCTGTTCGAGACAACAAACGGAACAAGTCGCCGCTAAGGTTGAAGGAGAAGCTGAGCAAGCAACTGAGGTGGAATACAACCTTCCTGGTATATGGGCCGAAGCGACTTTGATAGAACACTTTACTCAAGCCATTTGTAACGAGGATATGGAAGAAGTGATGGAGAACGCTCCAAAAGCGTCGACGAAGGTTGTAAACGATACCATTCTTCTAACGTATCCCAATGCTCACTTCCGGTGTGACCAAGCTGTTCAGGGCTATGTTAAGCGGACCGACAACGGATACTCCGTTTTGATTCAACCCACTGAGATGAACCCTTTTATGGTTGCAAAATGTGATTGTGGGTATACCCTTGAAGCCAAACTCCCCAATATCAAGCCCAACGACGTGAGAGTGTTTCACAGAGGAGACAATCACGGTGGAGAAGCGATAATTCGCGAGATTACAGTTGAATCGAAGTAGTATGGACACATTAGTTTCATGAGTTCAACTCTTTTAAAGCATGATTGTCAATCAAACCCACATCGGGTTTCTTGATGGAGATACCCATCCCCAATATCAACACAGAAATTGACACTCTGGATACGAATTCCAGTTCCGATTGAAGATTACCTTCCATCGGCTCTGAATCAAAGGAAATAGTTGTTCAATGGTTTCATGACAAAACTACACAAAATTCTATTCCCAACGATGAGAATACTCGGAATCCAATGCAATAAAAACAAAAGGATCTAGGCCGAAATCGCGAAACAAAGCGAAAAAAGTTCCATAGATTATGGTTGATTGTGAATCTGTATATTCATATCCCAAATCGAATATTTATATGCTAAACTTTTTTGAACCCTTTCTTAAAAGACCACATATGAAAAGCAACGCCCAACAGATTGTTGAACAAGACAGAGATCCACTACAAAGTGAGGAGAGACTCCACCAGTTCGGTTCAAATACAGTTCGTCAAAATCAACTCCCCTCCGCACAGCCCGGCAAACAGAGTCCTGACCGATTGCCTGAGGGTGAGTTCAACCACTGGGAGGGCACTTTCCAACAAGAACAGGACCACTCTAATCATGGAGAGGTTCAACAGCGTTCAGGTTCTTTGTCCAAGTCCCAAAAGAAAAAGAAGAATGGTGGTGTTCGACTCATTTTGAAAGGGGCGCCTGTAAGTGCACCACAGGTTTCCAGTCTCTCTGAAATCCACAACTGGTTGATGGACAATCAAGCAGCACTTAGAACATGGGAAGGTAAAATTGTCGTCGAGTTTTCAGGCGTGGTTTCACAACGAGAGCAAGTGATTTGGGCTTATTATCACCCGAAGCAAAAGTTGATTTTAAAAGGTAAGTCTAATGCGGTAGTGTCAGGCTTCGATCGACATCCCAACGGTAAAAAGAAACTTCGGACCGCAACTCCTGGGTATTTTCTGGCCTATCGACCCATAATTGATCAACAAATGGCTGTCATGGATGCCGACAACAAACCCATACAAAATACTATCCAACCAGCCAATGCCAACTTCCTGATGAAAAACCTCACAATTGAAGGGTTTGTCTCTGGAGGTGTTGAAATGAACGCTCGCCAAGGTACCCTTCCAAACTCTGCTGATGCCTATAAGAATTCATTCGGAGAGGAAACAAAACATGGTGATGGAGGACTCAGTGCCTTCATGAAGAAAGCCACGTTTAAAAACAACCACTTCAGGCAAATGGGGACCAAATACTACAAAAAGGGTAACGAGAGATACAACACAGATAAAGCCAATGACCCCGAAGCATACATGCATGCAGGTTATGGAGGCATTATGGCTAGAGGGTTGTCAGGCTCAAAAATGATCAACAATCAGTTTACCGAATTGATCAATAGAAAGAGCAATAAAACAAATGAAACACCTGTGAAAGATAAAGAAACAGGTACAGTCGGTCCAGCCAATACAAAAGTAGAGTGGGAACGATTGGTTCATGGAATTTATTTAAGAGACAACAGTTCAAACAACAACATCCGTACAAACGACTTTGAAAACATTTCAGGTGCTCCCGTCAAGTTTACCAACATGGCACACAATAACAAGGTCAGAAAAAACGCATCTGACAACACTGGCGTCAATGCCTTCGTGCTTGAACACTTCAATCCAAAATCCGATCGAAAAGAACAAAACAGCAATGGGTATCGAGGACAAGGAAACAATGTGCGTATCGACAAAGCTCGTGACAACAAGAAACTAATCCAAGGGAACACCATCGGTACAAGGTTTAATAGTGACAAACGAATGGATTTATTTAAAGAAAAGGAAGTGGGAAAAGGTAAGAAGTCTAAGAAAAAGAACAAATCATCATAGGTCAATCCTTGCGGTTGAACGGTAAGAACAGTACAAACAGTAATGGTGACAGACCTATCCCTGCACAACCCGTAACTTTCGAATCAGTGTCTTCAACATCGACGCATGAACCATCTTCACAATCATCGCAGATCTCGGTAAACAGGTTCCCATCTTTACACCCCTGCGCAGTATTTCCATCACAATACTGTTCATTTTCAACACCTATACATTCAGGGTCCACACACGTATTTAGAGTGACCGAACACAATCGGTCAATGGTTGTACAATCAAACTCTTCGTACACCCCATCATTACAGGATGCCAACTGACTGGCATTTAAACACTCATGATATGTACCTTCACAATCAATGGTTTCAGAACTGGGTTCAGAACTGGGTTCAGACTCATTGTCAACCGTACCATCGCAGTCATCATCTACACCATTCTCTGGGATTTCTGGAATGGGGGGACAATCTTCACTGCAATTAAAACAGTCCTCCTCAGCTTCACAGGTAGCATTCCCGCACCATTCACCAACTCGAGTTAACCGAATCGCATCGGCGACAATATGCTGACTTGAAGGAGTGTTACTATTTCCAGTATCATAAACAGCGATGTGCTGACGTCCTCCTTCAGAAAACTCGTACGTTCCTAAAGTAGTCCAACCATTGCCTTGTGATTGATCAATCGTTGGTTCGTAAATCACCTCATCTGCAAGAATCTGATAGCCAGTCTCTTGATGAATTGCGTAGGCGGGAGTTGCATACCATTCGACCAAATACTCCCCTGCCTCTTCGAGATTCAACTGCCACCAAGCCCAGTTCGCTGGTGTGCTTTGAGTGTATGCATTCGTCCAATGCAAAGAACCATCGTAACCTGAACTCTCCGTTCTCCAGTATTGCGATGGACCAAAGAGTTGAAAGCAACTGGAACTGTCATCAATAATCCCGCCCTCTCTAGCAATCAACTCACAAGGTGGTTGATTATTACAATGTCCTGGACGTTGTGGCATTCCTGATGATGTCCCCGCAAATACTCCCAAATGATTGGCTACACTACGGTAAGTCTCATTTGGAGAATTCATATACCCATCAGTGTCCGACCACAACTGAGTAGACCCACCACCATCAATGTTCAATGCAAAATAAGAACCGAGTAACCCCATCGTCTCTGCAAGTTCAGAACCATACATACCAGAATTATTGGAGCTTCTTCCATCCACTGCAACCAAGTACAGTGTATTTTTATCTTGCGATAGTCCCACAGCCGAACGAGGATGACGTGTGCGCATATCCGTCCGATCTGGAAAGCACGTGGAGTCTGTTGGAGAGGTACAAGTATAGACCTGTCCTTCAATAACCAAACTGGGAAATCCACTAATTAACGCAATCGCTCCATCTGGTGCTGTTGGTGGGACTGTCGTCGGCTCCCAGCCACCCAGCGTGGGAAAACCCTGAGGATTTTGTTTGACCCATTTTGTGTAGGTGTATTCGGTCCAATCGTGCCCGAATGCAACCCATCCAAAATCATGGTAATACCATTCATTGCTGTAGTTACTGTGCAATCCTGTATTGATTAGTGGCCATGGAACGCCATTACCGATAGCATCACCATATACACGGGTTGGAGAACTCCTATAGAAGTCGGCATTGATTGCGACCTGCACTCCCTGGTCTTGTCCCCATGACCGCACCGTTTGACTTGAATCACCAATCGTCGTGGCATCCAAATGAATACCATTTGAGCACAAATCAATTTCAGCAACCGTTACATCAGTATTGGGAGATGAAGCCCTATAGTATTTGATGACAACACCTGGATAAAGGGTGTCCTGATCTTCCAAAGTTAAATTGACAGCCAGTGAGATTTGCACCAAGAAGTAAAGCATCGTAAAACCAAATTTCGAATGAAAGAGTGTTTGGTGAATACAGACTACAATTTTCGGTAAGGTTTAATGCCTAATGCCAATAATTCGTCACAATCAAAAACACTTCCATCTCTCAATCAAAAAATGGTACATCATCACCCATGGAACCAACCAATACTCGCCGTTCCAAGATAGTCAGAAACATTAAAGCAATTTTCATGATGGAGATCTCCATCCCCAATATCTGCACAGAAATCGGCACTCTGAATACGAACTTCAAGTTCCGATGGAAAGTTATCCTCAATCTGTTCAGAATCAAAGGATGGCGTTACTGTAAGCGTCAACGTACCATTGGCAGGTAAAAATGTATCCTCGACAATGGTTTCCAATTCTGGATCGAATACATCACCACACAACATATGAGTAAGGTCCTGTCCTCGATTGACTTTGACTACGTAGTCAGTCTGGGACTCTAAGTCGACCTCAATGATTTGTACCTCTCCTGTAGAGTGAGCCAACTCGGCAAGTGCCCTTCCTGTGATTTCCAAGGACATAGAATCATCCTCATTGTGATCGTAAAAGACAAAGTCTTCGCAACCACTTGCACCGAGCAACTCATCTTCTAGAATGAATGTCTGTTGAATCACCAGTGCAGTGTCTGTCTCCTTCTCACCACAAGCGATGAAGCCAAATAAAATGGGAATCATTGTCAGCATAAATCTCTCCTGAATAGTTGTTCAATGGTTTCATTACAAAAATCATACCAAATTATTTACACAACGATGAGAAGGCTCGAAATTGAATGCCATCAAAATAAATCCCAACAAGACGCCAAAGAAACAATTCGGTCTGTGACACAAACGCGATAGGGGTACAGTAAGCATTGTACCACGGAGGGTGGATGCGGCTCTCTGGACCAATATTGATGTTTCTTGCCCAAGTAGCCTTCACCGTAATGGTGGTGTTTGTGAAAATAGCACGGGAAGAACTCAGTACCTTCGAAGTCGCGTTGTGGCGTTCGGTGGTTGCCGTTCCAGTGTTGATGTTGATGTACCGCAACCTTTCTTGGCAAATCAGCGACAAGAAAACCATCTTCCTACGAGTAACCCTCGGCTTTGGAGCACTCTGTTCATTCTTTGGTGCCGCGAAGGGCTTATACATTGCAGATTTGTCTCTCATATCCAAGATTCAACCAATTTTGGTCGCGCTTTTGGCTCCGATTCTGATTGGAAGTTCAGAAAAGGCCTCTCCCAAACTTTGGGGACTGATGAGTCTAGCGATGGTGGGGTGTGCGATTCTCCTTGCTCCCTCACTGGAAGTCGGTTCAATATATGGACTTCTCGCGGTGATGGCTGCGATATTTTCTGCCCATGCCCACGTCTTCATTCGACGGCTTCGAAAGGAACATCCCGGTATCATCGTATTGTGGTTTCAAGGAGGAAGCGGTATTTTGGCGATGTTGGCGTGTCTACTTACACTGGGAACGATTCCCCTGCCCCCCAATCACTTGTGGCTTCCGTTGGTGGGTGTGGGTCTGATGGCGACTCTCGGACAACTACTGATGACTCTAGCGTACAAACGAACCAAAGCGGCTACGGTTGCGATTGCATCCTATGCAGGTCCTCTCGTTGCGGTAGGAGCTGATGTGGTGGCCTTCAATGTGTTCCCAACGTGGAACGTGTATGTGGGTGGGAGTATTGTCGTACTGGCTGGGGTACTGTTGTTG
>CAJWHX010000211.1 GCA_913040875.1 uncultured Pseudomonadota bacterium
CATGCCACGGGTACTCGTATGTATGCAATCATCGGAGTCATCGTCACACATCACTGATAGCAGACACTACGAGGTGGATTTTCTTTCGTAGAGTATTGCTTCTGCAAGCCGTTCGATTTTGAGTGATGGTGACGTCAGTACTTGCTTGGCCAATTTGAGTGCGAGTGGATCTTTTGCAAGTAAAGACTGCGCCCATTCCATGGCTTCTTTGCGAGGCTCGTTAGAGAGTCGGTGAATCAATCCCCAAGTGTGAGCCTGATTCGCGAGAATGTGTTCGCCACCCAAGATCACCCCTTTGGCTATAGAGGCCCCCAATAGAGATGTCAGTCGAGTACACCCACCAGCGGCTGGAATCAGTCCTTTGGACACCTCTGGAAGAGCAAACCAAGCATTTGGATCAGCAACGCGCAAATCACAGGCGAGGGTGAGTTCAAAACCACCAGCAACGGCAGGCCCTTGAATGGCGGCGATGCTCACCACATGAGAGCGAGAGATTTGGTCAAACAATCGTTGGGACAGTAAATCGAGGGCATCTTCAACGGTGGCCTTCTTCATCTCATTCAAATCGGCGCCACCACAAAAGGCTCCATTTCCACTCGATTCAATGATCGAAATACGGGCCTCCCTTTCCACTCGAGACCAAATCTGCATCAGATCATTCAGCATGTCGGGTGTATAAGAATTGGCTTTTCTAGGTCGATTGAGGAGAATTCGCGCAATATTGTGTTCAATCTTGCATTCAATGTGTGTCATGGTATACCCAAGTGCAGAGTGTCCGAATGCCGAGTTTGCTTCGTTAGGCTATGTAGAATAGTGTACTGCAATTGGAGAGCCTCGTCATGTCAAAACCTTATACACCCCATTCGAATGAGCGCATTGTGTATGATGGAATTGACGCGTGCCCGTATTTGGAAGGGGAAAGACAACGGACGCCATTGCGTTATCAGTTTATTGATATGACGTCTTCCGGACTCGATGAGTCGTTGTCTGGAGGCGATCGTCGTGTGGGAAGAATGATATACAGAACCGATTGTCCAACCTGCACTGCTTGTGAGCCAATACGGGTTCCAACGCAGACGTTTAAATCCTCCAAGTCACAGAGGCGAATCCTCCGCAAAAATGAAGATGTACGGGTGGTGATGGCAACTGCCTCCTTTTCTACTGAGAAATTAAGGTTGTTTAATAGGCACAAACTCGAACGTGGACTCAGTGCGAAGGAACGAGCTTATACACGTTCGGGTTACGAGAGGTGGCTTATTGAGAGTTGTGTAGACACGCGTGAGTTTCGATATATGATAGGAGACAAGTTGATTGGTGTGAGCATTTTGGACTTTGGTAAGCAAGACATATCCAGTGTCTACTTTTATTTTGACCCCGATTATGATGACCGATCTCTTGGAACCTTTTCAGCGCTATTTGAAATTCAATGGATGCGAGCACAGGGAATGCGTCATTACTATTTGGGACTGTATGTCGGCGATTGCTCTCATTTGAACTATAAATCTAGGTACTATCCTCATCATCGCCTTATCGGAGGCGAATGGCGTGAGTTTACAGATCGTAAAACAACAGTTGAACAATCCCCCATTGTTCCATAACCGGACCGTTTGTAGGGTTGAAACTCTGTTCTTTTCTTGCTACGGTTAAGGAGTACAGAAGAACAAGTCGGAGTGTAGATGTCTTCCTCTGAAAAAAGACCCCCGTGTGCAGGATTGTGGACAACTCCAATGGTGCAAGTCAATGGAGATGTGACGACGTGCTGTTTGGATGAGCACTTGGTCAATAAGATTGGCAATCTCACCGAGCAATCTTTGGCAGATATATGGAATTCTGAGCAAATGAATCAATGGCGGATGGCTCAAATAGAGGGCCGTTTTGAAGACAGTGGTCCACTGTGCACGAGATGTAACTGGCGTTCCGCTGGCGGGTATCCGAACGAAGATGCAGAGCGATGGAAAACAAAGTGGGAGCGACGAAATGGCCGCGATTCGTCTTGATGATTTACGGAAGACGTACCACACCGATTTCTGGAAACCCTCTTTTGAGGCGGTGAAAGGAATCAGTTTGGAAGTCGAGCAGGGGGAGGCGTTTGGATTTGTAGGTCCAAATGGTGCTGGTAAAACGAGTACCATAAAGGTCCTTGCGGGACTTCAAAGCGCGACGTCTGGCGGTGCCTACATCAACGGTATCTCTTGTGAAGATCCAAAGTCACGTCAGCAGCTTGGTTTTTTACCGGAGCGCCCATATTTTTACACGCATCTGACCGCCAATGAAGTTCTACGCTTGTACGGTTCTCTATTTGGGATGTCTGGTCGACGATTGACGGTTCGAATTGAAGAACTGCTCGATCGTGTAGAGATGCGAAAGTTTGCTGATGTACCACTGGGTAAGTATTCAAAGGGCATGCTTCAACGTGTGGGGCTCTGTCAAACCTTGTTGCATGATCCAGACGTGATTTTGCTTGATGAACCAATGAGTGGTCTGGATCCAGTTGGTCGTGCGATGGTTCGGGATATCATTTTGGAAGAACAGACCGCCGGTCGGACGGTGTTTTTCTGCTCTCACGTACTGTCTGATGTGGAGAGCATCTGTGAGCGGGTCGCCATATTGGTGGGAGGAAAGATTCAAACACAAGGAAGGATTGCAGACTTGATTGAATCTGGTGAGAAAAGAATCGTGTGTGCTTTTCAGTTACAGCAGGGAACCATTGAAGATGTAACGGTGGGTCATAATGTGACTCTCATTCCAAAGGGTAGTCTGTGGCAGGTGGTTCTTTCTGAAACGGAATTTGGAACATTCATCCGTAACAATACGTCTGATATCAGTATTGTTGATGTTCGAGTTCAAAGGCGGTCCCTTGAGGAATTATTTGTGGACGCGGTACAAGAAGATCGAGCGCATTCTGAATTGGGAGTCCTAGTATGATGGTTGTTTGGACCTTGGCACTCAATACATTTCGTGAAGCCGTTCGAGATCGAGTGTTGCATTCCATCTTCTTCTTCGCGGTCGTGACGGTATGCGCCTCCTTGCTGCTCAAAGATGTAACGTTGGGTGATCAGGATAAAGTTGTGCGATCTATTGCTGAGGGTGGGATAGATGTATTCGCATCGCTCATCGCTATGTTTCTAGGCATATCAATCATTTGGAAAGAGTTGGAAAAGAAGACGGTATTCACAATCCTATCCAAACCGATGCCCAGATGGCAGTTTGTACTTGGGAAGTACTTGGGACTGAATCTCACCATATGGGTAGAGATTGCTCTGTTGTCCAGTATGTATGTCTTACTGATGCTGTTTCAGCAGGACGTTCCCAGCATGATATTTTTTGTGTCGATGGTTCTTTTGGTGATGGAATTGATGCTTTTGACAGCATGGGCGACCTTATTTTCCACGTATTCTGCTCCCACGACGGCATCGGCTTTTACCATCTCAATATTTACAATTGGACATTTGGCAGATGACTTATGGCTTTTGGGCAGTAAATCAGATTCGGCTTTGCTCGAGCAGATTGTTCATGTCATCTACTGGATCGTTCCCAACTTCGAAGTACTCAGTATTCGTGAACTGTCGGTTCATGAGCGAGAAATCCCTTGGTTACAAGTGGGTTCGGCAATGGGGTATGGCATAGTGTATTCTGCTGTGGTATTGATGGTGGCGGTGGTGCTCTTCAATCGAAAAGACATCCGTTGAATGATTCTTTCGGGTCCAATATGTTCAATCCTTTCGTTATGTTTGCAGGTTTTGCTTTTGTTTTTGGGACGATGGTGGGGTCATTTTTAAATGTCGTTATCGGTAGACTTCCGGAAGGGCGAAGCGTTGTCTATCCAGGGAGTCATTGTCCTCATTGCGGAAGTCCTGTGCGGCCTTATGACAATGTTCCGGTACTGGCCTGGTTTTGGCTGCGAGGAAACTGTAGAGACTGTGGTACACCGATATCTTCGCTGTACCCAACCATTGAGTTGATGATGGGTCTCTTTGCTCTGCTCTTGTTTGATCACATATTTGTGAACACTTGGGACTTCAATGTTGGGAATTTATGCGCATTTTTCTTGTACTTTGCCTTTATTTCAGCCTTGGTAGCGGAATCGTTCATTGATTTGAAATACTACATCATTCCAGATTCTTTAAGTATCTACGCAGCCCCAGTCGCGATGGCTGGCATGTGGGGCCTCGAAACACTCCAACCTGAACTGGGCATAGGGTGGAAGGCCTCTGTTTTGGGTGCCTTTTTTGGTGGTGGTACGTTGGCAGTCATCGCGCTCGTATGGCTACTGATTCGCCGTTATGAGGGAATGGGATGGGGCGATGTGAAACTGTTGCTGTTGATAGGCGCAATGGTCGGTCCTTGGCCGGCTTTACCATTTGTGTTCTTCGTATCTGCAGTACTAGCTGTTTTTGTAGGTGTACCGATTGGACTGTTGCAGGGTAAGGGATGGAAAATGGCACTTCCATTTGGTCCCTTCTTGGCCTTAGCAACGTTGATTTGGTTGTTTCACGCTGAGGAAATCGTCCAAATCTGGTTACCAGGAATCTCCATTTCGATATTTTGACGTGTGAAATGATGGGGTGTAAAAATATACATTTGATCCATTACGAGTGGAATATCATCGGCGATTCAGATACAATTGAACAATGGAACAAAGATTAAATGCAATACTCGCCGAACACCATCCCGCAGCATTAGCTGTCATGACAGATTTGGGAAAACGTTTGTATTTTCCGAAGGGTGTGCCCGTACAGGCTGCACAGGCTAAGGAAGCCGGTTGTGTTTTTAACGCGACAATAGGCGAGTTGAAAGGTGAAGATGGGGCTGCATTACCTCTACCATCGATGAAAGAAACAATTGTAGGTTTGTCGCCAGAAGAGAGTTTTCTCTATCAAGCACAGGGTGGGCGTAAGGATTTACGTGGGGCTTGGTCTCAGCATATTCGTGGTGAGATGCCCGAGTCGTATTCCTTGCCAGTGGCTTGTATGGGACTCACTCATGGACTAAGTATTTGTGCCGATTTATTTGTCGATTCTGACACCGATGTATTGTTGCCCGCTCCTAGATGGGGAAATTACGACGTTATTTTTGGAATGCGTCCACAGGGTAGAATTCACAATTACACCGTGATGAAAGAAGCAGAGGATGTGCGTCAATCTGGATTTAACATAGAAGGGATTCAAGCCGCGCTGACTAATATTCAGCATAAGGGCGTACTCGTTCTCAACATACCAAGCAACCCAGTAGGGTATACTCCCACCCCTGAAGAGGTCGATAGGCTAGTAGAAGCAATCGAAGCGTCCGATAAACCATTGGTGATTGTGCTGGATGAGGCGTACAAAGGAATGGAGTGGTCCAAAGATTCCGTGCAAGGAAGTATTGCGAAGAAATTCTCGGGTTTGGCTCCAGAGAGATTCTTGGTGGTTAAAGTAGATGGCGCGACAAAAGAATTGTTCTTTTTTGGCGGTCGCATTGGATTTGTGACCTTCCTGTGCAATCAGCAGGTAGCCCCAGTGTTGGAAGAGAAGGTCATCGCCAGTATTCGATCGACAGTATCTGCCTTACCATCGCCATCACAGGCTATGGTGTTACGCGCCTTGCGCGCGGAGACATTGGATGCAGAAGTCAAAGAAATCCGTGGACTATTATATCGCCGATATAGAGCGTTAAAAGACGCTATGGACGATTTAGATGTGCCCTATTTCCCATTTAATTCCGCCTTCTTTGCATTGGTCCGTACGCCCATTGATGCTGAGCAGATGCGGAAGTACTTACTTACAAAAGGAGTTGGAGTCGTCGCAGTACCGGCTCAACAGGCCATTCGAGTGAGTTATTCTACGGTATCTGTCGACAATATTCCGAGGATGGTCAATATCATTGCTGAGGCGTTACGAATACATCAGATTGAATGCTGATATCAGCCGCATAAAATTGCAAATAAACTCTTGACGTGTCAATAATAATGTGACATAGTGATATCAACAGAAACATTTGTGTGCAACCTCGATGGTGCGCAACAAGAGGTGTGAGATGACAGAGAAGCAGCAATGGATAGTGTACGGCATTTTGGGTGGGTCACTGGCCTTTAATTTGCTTCATATCATCGAAGGTGAAGATACATCAACCGCTACCATGAATCAGGACTTGATCGAAGAGGTTTTACCCGAAGAAGAGACAGAGGGTGTTGTAAACTCGCTAGATCATACTCACGAACACGAAGATATTGCCCCAGCGGTCCTCTCAGATGAATGGACGGTTGTCCACGTGAGCGTAGAGCATTCACTTACGCGAACATTCCCCAACGCAGG
>CAJWHX010000212.1 GCA_913040875.1 uncultured Pseudomonadota bacterium
TGTTGCATCATCTTGTAAAGAGGAACTTAGTGCAGGGAATACACTCGTGGTTGTAACCAAACTGTCCGAATTTACGACAGGAGTCGTTTCGTTAATTGGTGTTGATACTGGGGATGCGAACGTTGAACCGATGAATGAGAAAAGTAGCAACATGTTTCACCATAGTTGTAGTTTTTAGTGGGTGTAATTAGAATAACCCATAGTCATGAAGGGTATAAAGTATATGAAACGGTTTTATAGAATTCAGTGGCACACATCTTCATTACAATATGGTTATAATATTATCGTATTTCGTCATCGAGAGCGACTTTCACTCGCAATCAGTAGCGATGGGTTATACTGCTCGTGGTTATCTTTGTTTCGTCCCTCACTCCTAGCCCCGTTTTCATCGCTATGACTTTCCTCAATCTTATAGCCTCATCCGCATCTTCCAATGTGAGAACATTGTTGGCAGTATGTACATTGTTTGCTGGCCTACTAGTTGTGTCATCCGACGCTCAAGCGGATCCATCATTGAGTCGAAAGTTGAACACTTATACTCAGCACCCGTTCTTTACGGAGTCTGAGGTTGGCGTTCAGGTTGTCAATTTGAAGACCATGGAAGAGGTCTTTTCACACAATGCTGATCAACATTTTATCCCTGCATCTGTAATGAAAGCCTTAACGTCGGCTGTAGCACTACAAGAACTAGGCCCAGAGTATAGATTTGTGACGGAACTTCGATACACTGGTGAGATTACAAATGAAGGTGTGTTGAAAGGCAATCTATACATTGTGGGTTCTGGTGATCCATATATGAATGGAGAGGCCATCTGGAAGATGATTCGCAATATGAAAGTTGCGGGTGTGAAGTCGATTCAAGGTGGGATTTACTTTGATGACAGTCGGTATGATGGCGCCAGTTACATTCCTGGCTGGGGTAAAGAAGTCGATCTGGCAAATGGTCCATCGTATTTTCCGATGCGTTCCGCGTTAAACTTCAACACCAACAACATCGCTATTATGGTATCCCCTGGATCTAGAGTGGGCTCACAAGCCGAGATTCAACTCGAGTATCCATACGAACTGGTTGAGATCGACAATCAAGTCAAGACCGCTGGTGCAGGTGGGCGTTCTTGGATCCAAATTGAGCGCGAAGTGGAGTATGAAGATGATACCATCGACACTTCAGCTGAAGAGATACATGATGTAAAGCAGATCACATACCATATCAAAGGACGCATACCCGTTAATACATATTCTCCATGGGTCTATTACCGTAGTATCTTAGAGCCGGAAGAGTTCTTTAAAGAGAACTTTATCCAAATTTTGCAAGATCATGGGATCGGTCATCGTGGAAAAACGGGGTTTTCTAGCTTTCCGGAGAGATCAGTTTTGCTAGCTCAGCATCGCTCCGACCCTCTACGGGTTTTGGTCTCGGATATGAACAAGTATTCTAGAAATCTTACGGCCGAGATGTTGATGCTCGAGCTGGGATCCAAGACATCTCTGCCCGCTCAAACTGAGAATGGCGTTGCATTGATTGAATCCTATTTGGATCGTTTGGGCGTGTGGACTGAAGAGTCCCTTGTTTTAAATGGGTCAGGCTTGTCTCCGACAATGCAATTGCAACCCAGTCAGGTCTCGGCCGTCATGCTAGATATGCATACCAATCCTTTGTTGGGGCCCGAGTATGTTGCCTCAATGTCGGTATCCGGTCGTGATGGGACTCTTCGAAAGCGTATGAAGCAAGAGCCATACATTGCGAGGGCAAGAGGGAAGACGGGAAGCATCAATGGTGTGTACTGCGTTGCTACATATATTTACGCGACGGATGGTACCCCCTATGTCATGGTGTTTTTTGCAAATGAGTTGCGCCGACGTTCCAGTTTTGTACGAGATTTACAAAATCAAATCATTCAGGAAATCGTTGATTACTCATCCGAGTCTACGGTGCCTTCACGTTGAAGAAGACGAAAAGGTCAGTGATGAAATGAAAAAGAATTATAAGTTTCATTTACAAATGCAGGCATTGGGCTGAAAAAACTTTGGAATGTGTTAAAGTGTTGCACATGTATGGTCGTGTTGAATATAACAGTCCATATTGTTGAATTAGAGTTGCTGCTCAGCAGGATGGGGTTTAATATATGCACCGTTTCATGAAAATAATGTTGTGCTCATTGGCATGTACACCGTCGATTGTTTTGGCCGAGGAAGCAGTTTCGGTAGATGACAAAGACTTTCAGAAAGAGTTGTTGACCATCGAAGAGAAGGTGACGGCACTGAAAAAGAATGTTTTTAGCGCGAAGGCGACACTGAACTTGTTGCGCGAGTTGGTGGTTCAAGGGAATGTTTCAGGCTCCAAAGCCAACATTTGGCAAATTAATCAGTTGAATGGCGGCTATGTAATCAAGTCAGCGTCCTACGTGTTGGATGGAACACCGATTTACAATATCAACGATGCTTCAGGGGACTTGGGATCGAAAAGTGAATTGATGGTGTACGATGGCGAAATGGGTGTGGATGATCACACTTTGACCGTAGAACTTGAACTTGCCGGGTCTGGTAGAGGATTGTTCTCCTATGTGGATGACTATGTATTTACAGTCCGATCTGCCACAAACTTTTCTTCCGAAGAAGGTGAGAATTGCGTCATTCGTTCTGTGATTGAAAAACGATCTGCATTCTCCTATTCCTATGAACAGCGACCAAACATTGTTTTTCAAACGATTTGCTCTGAATTTGGTGAGTGATATCCAATGTTGAAATGGCTTTCATTGAATCATAGATTGCGCCCACTTACTCAGGTTTGTGTCGTATCTGCACTGCTTTTTTCACCAGCGACATTTGCAAAGTCGGATGACTGGAGACCAGCAGCTGCCACTCAGGAATTAAAGGAGATAGAGGCCGACATCAATCTCATTCGTTCCAATTATGAGGTGCGAGGAAAAGTATTGGGGCAGGCTGATGCTGAAGAGAGGTTCAATGAGGCTTTAACCAAGTACCTACTTGGGGATTATAAGAAGGCTGCCGAAGCCTTTTATGTTTTGCTGGAAACTGAATCCGTATATGGGTCAGGTTTCGTACAAGAAGCTGAATGGTATTTGGTTGACTCTGCCTTTAAGATAGGTCAGTACGCTCTCGTGGAAGAGTTTGCCAAGCAAATCAGCAACAATCCTGGGCACATGTTCTTTACTGACGCCATTCGATTGTTGTTGGAGAGTCACGGGCGTCGAGGACGTTCGGACAAGTTTCGCGAAGACTATCGCCGATTCGTTCTCTCTGGCTATGTTGAGTCGTCAGATGCACTGAACTACGCCATCGGCAAAAGTTTGTATTTTCAGGGGGATACACCCCAAGCAAAACAAGCATTGTTTGAGATCCAGCAGGGGTCTCCATTCTGGTATCGAGCCCAGTACTTTTTGGGTGGTATCTATGTTTTTGAGAAGAATTTAGAGAAGGCCAGTCAGTCGTTTGAGATGTCGTTCAACCCTGAGGCTGCTAAGCCAGAAGAAATAGAACTGAATGAGTTGAGTTTGCTCGCGAAAGCGCGTGTCCTAAGTGAACAGGAAAAGTTTTCCGAAGCGATCTCCTACTATGAGCAAGTACCATACTCGTCGCCATATTTCTTTGACCGTCTGTATGAAACGGCTTGGGCGTTTATTGAGCAAGAGCAGTGGCAAGAAGCCATTGACGTGATTCAGACCTTCTTGTTGGCCTATCCAGAAAATGAGAATGCCATTCGATTTCGGAACACTTTGGGTGATCTCTACATGCAGGTTCAGAACTATGAGGTTGCATTGGAGGCGTACTCTGGAGTACTTGAGCAGATGGAGCCAGTGAGGGAACGTCTCATTCAAATTATGACTCAAGAGCCACTTGTGTTGGAACTGTTGGATGCAAAACTCAAGGGGGAAGAAGAGCCTCTAGAGTATGATGTCCCAGAATATATTGAAGATCGTTTGTTTAAAGATCCAGAGCTTCAACAGACTGCCGAACTTGTATCTCTCGCTCGTGAGCAGAGAGAAGATGTGACCAACGCACAAGGTTTTGTAGCGGAGATTGATGCCGTATTGCAGAATCCAAATCGTGCTTTATACAGTTTTGTGAAAGATCAAGCTCGGCTGAACAATCTTAATCAAGATATGTTGCTGTTGTTGCTAGAATCTTTGGAGCAAGAATCCCAACTCCTTTTGGAGTCCAGTAAAGACCAAGGCTCAATCAAACAAATCCAACGTGAAATTGCAGCGGCTCGTAAAGAGTTTGAGGGTCAACGCCTTTCCTTAGAGGAATCACGTCAACCGGTTGATCTAGAGACCGATGGTGTTGTGATTGCACTGAATAAAATTCAACGAGATGCTCGTGATGTACGGATGATGACATATGCTCTGTTGGATGAACTGGAATTGTTTGTAGAGCAAAATGATGCTTTGATCCAAACCTTACCCCAGCACGAGCAGCAGTTTTTACTGTCTATGATCGATGAGATTGAAAGTTCCATGAATGAAACGCAACAGATCGTTCGCAGTGTCATTACGGAAGATACCCAAGAGTTGTTGGTAAAACACCTAGGTGCAGAACGATACTATCGTGATGTAATTTCTAACCTTCAGGCGGATGCATCCTTTACAGCTGTTCAAAGTGAAGCATTGTTAAAAGAGGCAAACCACTTCTTAGACGACACTTCAGTCCACCTCCAGTCTATGCCAGAAGAGCAACTAGACGAGTTGAAAGCTCAGTTGCTTGATATTCAACAGCTGCTCAAAGACACCAATGTGGAATTGCAAGAAGTGGCCTCCGAAACGACACGGAACGTTTTGCTGGCGAAAATGGGATACGGTGTCGATATCGGGAGTAGCTTAGACTCCTATTTGCTCGTATTTCAGCAGCTTCACAATCAGATGCTCCCACTTTGGAGTAACAGTTCCTTAAAAGAAAAGTCCGTAGTAAAGCAAGAGATTGACAATCTGTGGTTGTCTGCTCGAAAGATTGATGGCGTGAGGGATTCGATTCTGATTTCAATGGATGGCATTCAAGATAGACAACGTGTGGTTCTTGCTGAGTTGCTACGTGAACAAGAGAGCAGTCTATCCCAGTTTGCTGATACTGTTGTGGTTTTGGCAGAAGATGCTGAATCCTTGGGCTATCAAGCTGCGTTCCGTTCCTTTGAAAATGCGGTGAGCCATGTGGACGAGCGTATGCTGGGTGCTGAATTGGGTGGTGTGAAAGTCACTTGGATTCGATCATCTAATATTGAAACTGAGATTTTACGATTGACCTCTGAAGAGGCAACTCGAATCGGTGCTTTAAATAGACGATTCACAATCTTAAAGTCAAAACTGTCTGATTCTTTCTCTCAAGAGTAACGCAATATGATGAAACAACCGTTTTCAATCGCTCCTTGGTCTCTTATTTTGTCGTTGTATTTTGTACCGGCACAGGACTCTTATGCACAAGAGTCTGATGAGGTAGAAGATGGAGAGTCGGACTCTACTGATTCTACAGGTGAGACAGAGTCCGTGGGACCTGCAGACTCAGAGAACTCAGAGAACAATGAAGATTTAGAAGGGACCGAAAATTCAGACTTTGAAGAATCGACCTCCAGTACCCCAAGTGATGTTGAAACGTCCTCTGATTCAAATGTATCCGATGAGCAAGATCTAGACGAAGGTGCTGACGATGTAGTAGCTGCACCGGTTGCGGCGTCGGGTGATATCCAAGCGCCAACGGTTCAAGATATCGCTGCGTTTAAGCAGTCTTACAAGCGCTATCGCGGTCGAATCAATGAGTTTCGCGAAGAAACGCTATCGATGGTTGAAATTCAGCGTCAAGAAGCCTTTGAGTTACTGCGTGAGCAATATACGGAACCAGTTTCTAAGTTAAAAGAGCAGCAACTTCAGCAACGAATTACCGCAATCGAGCGTTTTGAACGATTTATTCAAAAGTATCCCAAAGCTGCTGAGGGGGCTGGCATTCGCTTTCAATTGGCGGACATTTACTTTAAGATGGCGGAAGAGTCCTTTATTGCTGCGCAAGAAGATATTGCGATGCAGATGGATGAGAATCCAGATTTAGAATTGGTTGTGAGTAAGAATCTAACGGAAGCATTCGAACTCTACAAAGAGATCGTAGAGTTGTTTCCAGAATCTGACGTGATTGATGGTGCTCTATATATGATGGGCTGGTGTCATTCAGATGCTGAATCTGACCTGTATGACGCTGATAAATCAGCAGAGTACTACAAGCGAGTCATCGAAGAACATGCGGACTCTAGATTTGTTCCTCAGGCTAGCTATTTCGTT
>CAJWHX010000213.1 GCA_913040875.1 uncultured Pseudomonadota bacterium
GCTCTAGAGGACAGCTGTTGGACCGGCATCTCCATCTCTGTGATGGACCAAGACCTATCCGATGCAAAGACTGCGTACAATCTTGGTTAACCTTAGACGGGTGGCAACGAAAAGGATTGAAAATTATCCATCGACCAGATGGGTCCATCTCAGAACGTATTGATTTGGCTGCCACCTTATTGAGTGCGATGGACCATATCGATGCACCATCGCTAAATATGATTAACCATTTCAAACAACTCTATCCAACCATTCGGATCCGACACTGTCAGTTGCCAATGGCAACCGTAGAACCCATGAGGTCTCAAGAAGAACGTACAGTTAATGGTCATCGTTTTTTATTCGTTGGCAGCATACACCCAAGTAAAGGGGTGCACATTTTACTTCGTGCATTCGCGATGCTCCAAAAAAGTCATCCAAGTGTGCGGTTGAGTATCATCGGACAGGATAGCGCGTCAGATGTCGTGCACAACTATGGACAGATTTGGAAGGATTTTGCCGGCAACACTTGCAATGTCGATTGGATTGGTACACTCTCTCACCAAGACGTCCTGAAACAAATGAGTCAACATCAAACCCTTGTTCTTCCATCAGTATGGAGAGAGAACTCCCCAATCGTTGTTCGAGAAGCACTTCAACGCGGTCTACACGTGATTTGCGGCCGAGGCGGGTCACATGAACTCTCTTCAACAATCCTCCATGTCCAACCGCTCAGCGTCTCTGCGCTCATGAATAAAATGAAGACGGTGGTTCATCAAACGCTTCCCTCCAAACGAACCTATCCCCCTCCAGAGAATACGATCTTCGAATGGGTGCAGAACTCAACCCAACCTCATCATCCCCGACAGTAGCACCCCTCCAACAATAGGGTTATTTATCTGTGACCACATGTGATATAGTGAGCACAATTTTGAGAAAACACTGAGGAATCCCATGCCAAAAAAAGAAGCGTTCGTCATTCCCCAAGGCCTTCAATTTGAACACAGTTCAAAAGGGGTCACCATTGAAAATCAAGGGGACATTGTCATCAAAGGCTCTATTGGAATGTCCATCCACAAGCTTGTATCAACTGATGGCAATATTCATATTGAACAACCGTTGTCCGTCTCGGAGATCGTCGCATTAAATGGCAGTGTCTCCAGCAGTACTTCACTGGAAGTTTCTACCATTCAAGCCAAAGTCCTGGAAAGTGCACACAGCCTCACCGTACGTAAACGTATACATGTATCAAAACAACTGCTGGTACATGGAGATCTGAACGCGCCAACAGTACAAAGTCTTGGAAATCTAGAAATACAAGGTTCACTTAAGTGTGACGAATTGAATGTAGAGGGACATGCGAACATCACGCACAATGTACACGCCCAAAGCATCCATGCACACGACACACTAGAAATTGGTGGGCACACAACATCTGAAGAGTTGATTCACTCTGGAACGACACTCGTGTTGGGCTCATTGGAAACAAACACCCTAGATGCTGTCAATTCTCATGTCACTGTAACAAATGCACTATCTGTCTCTAGAGTACAATGTAGTGACCTGGTGGTATCGGGAGACATCAACGTTCCAACAATGCAAGTGTCCAGAACCATACAGATATCGGATGCCGCGATTCAATCCGATGTTGTTCTGTGTGAGCAATTCACAAGCACTGGCGACGTGGCTGGTAAAATTCTAGTTCTAGAGGCTCTCAATCAAGATGGTGTACACCGTATCAAAGGATGCTTAGAACTGTCCGACTTCAAAGAATTTGTACCGGACATCGAACACTTCTTACAGGCTCGTGGTCTTGAGAGGCAAGACGGACAACTTATACTCACAGCCAATGAACGGGATGACAAGGCAACACAAGACGACAGCGAAGACGATTCTGAATCATCGGAATCGTCTGATTCAGACAGTGAGTCTTCCAGTGAAGAAACCAGTGCACTGCACGTCAATCTTAATGCAATACCCGCAGCAACAGAAACCAGTATCTCTGAAGAGTCTTCTATGTTCCACGAGGATATAACCACATTGGAAGAGGAGCAAGAAGAAATCGCTAGACCAGCTCGAATTGCCGTACCGATCATTGATCAGTCCATGAATGATCAATCCATGAATGAAGACAAGGCGCAAAGTCCCTCTGCAGATTCAGAATCCTCCCCTGACGAACCGGAACTGACTGATGAAGTCAACCTTGAACAAGAGACCGCAGCAGTCAAACTGGATGAGAGTGTCCGGCCCGAATCGACAGATACAGATGAAGTCGTACTCAATGTTACAATAGAGGAGAACGAACCCCTTCAAACGGATGGAGACTTGGACACCCCTGTTGCAACGGAAGTCCTCATGAGCGAGGATTGGACCTACGATGAGGGGGACCACTCAGAGGGCGATTCCCAATCGGTGGCTGAACCTCAAGTCCCAGAAACAAATCCCAAGCATGAAGCGATCCGTGCTGATATTCTGTCGCTTATCGACAACTACGACGATACAAAATATCCGGATGCCATCCGTGAGCTGCTCGACTATCTCGAAACAGAAGATTATCTGACACTGCGAGATGAGCTTCGCCATCTGTGGAGTGAGCTGCTTAAGCACCATCAGCAAGAAGGATCCCGAATCCCACACATGGCTACTGGTGCATTTACCAATTTAAGTAAAAGCTTGCAGGCAATCTAATCGTTGGTGGATACAAGCTGCTCAATCATCCGTCTATCCCGTTCAGATAGAAGAGTGAATTGAACACCCACACCGGGAAACTCCCCATCGTTAGACACCCATCGAACGACACTTGTAGCATTGATACTTTGACCCGTCGGCAATATCAACGCCAGTTCAACTGTCTGCCCCATTGAGAAGGGTTGCTGAGTCGCTAGAAAACACCCACCAATACTAATATTCGCTGTATAATCATCCAAAAAATTGGTGATGCTTCGATACACCACTTTGAGTTCGATCGATCGACGTTCATGCTGTCGTTTGTCAATGCTCATCCAATCTCCAGAATTATTCACGCTCGGCTAGAATCTGTTGAATCAAACGCTTATCTCTATCCGATAGGACGGTAAACTGTACACCCACTCCGGGAAATGAGGGATCCTGTGAAGTCCATCGTACTGCACCTGTAGCGTTGATACTTTGACCCGTCGGTAATATCAATGCCAATTCGATCGTTTTACCGATTTTGAAGGGTTGCTGAGTCGATAGAAAACATCCACCAATACTGATGTTCGCTGTATAATCATTCAAAAAATTAGTGGTACTTCGATACACTACTTTGAGTCGAATATCTTTGCTATCTTCCTCATGATAGTTCACGTTGTCTCCATATAGATGTGTTTCAACCTTTATATAGCAGTTTATCTTATCCATGTCTGTAAAAGTGACACCGAGGTAAAGATTTATCTTCCAGTTTTTCAATCAATTTGTCACAGGGAATTGAGCGGAATACACTATGCTGAACAAACTCGAGCCAATCTACCCTTAAGAAGGAGAAAAGATGCTGCTCACCCTATTATTATCGTGCAATCAATACGAATTTTTCAACGTCACCGGCTTTGAACAGGCGACCTTCTCAAACGATGCGGACATTTTGTTTGTACTTGACAACTCTGCGTCTATGTCACAAGAAGCCTCTGCATTGGGTCAAAATTTCAACGTCTTCATCAACAAACTGGCCAATCAAAATGGTTCTGGTGCAGGTGTGGAAGGACTTGGGGATGCGGTCGACGATTTTGTTGCCTACGTGACTGAGCGCGGCAATTTTATTGATTATCAGCTGGCCATCACTACGACAACCGTCGACTACACTGGTGCTGGAGCCTCTGACGCCTTAGAACCTGGTGAAGCAGGATTGTTAACAGGAACACCAACAGTTCTAGGACGAGACAATCCAGACATCGCGGACGCATTCAAGAAAAACCTTCTGTGTGACGCTACGTATTGGGACAGTGCAGAATTGTTTGCACCGGAAAATCAAGATCCAGACTACGATTGTGAGGCCGGTGGCGATCCTGAAATTATTTCCTTGCAGTACTTAGACTGTTTGTGTGGTACCAACGGATGGGACAATCCTTCTGGATCAGGACAAGAAGAGCCACTTGAGGCTGCTCTGATGGCACTCTGTAGAGCCGAAGAGAATCCGCCAGATGCCTGCTACGAAATCGATGCGGGTACACCAACTGTCTTTACCGATGCTGATATAGGCACCAACGATGGATTTCTTCGAGATGATTCCACCGTTGTGATCGTTATTTTAGGAGACGAAGGAGATACGTCCAGACGAATTCCGAACGGTTCTGCTGACATCACACCTTATCTAGACGCCTTTGAACAGTTTGAACGCAACATTAAAGTCGTCTCGCTCGGTCCCAATTTGGTACCAGATGATGATGGGATTGGATACTCTCTGCCTTGCAACAATGGTGGCTCGACGGACTGGGCTGCTAAACGGCTCTTAGACATCTCTGGACAAACAAAGGGATTCTATCGCTATTTGGAAGAAGAGATCGATGGGGAATGTGCCCTCTCTGACTTTGCTGTGCACCTGGATAAACTCGGTGACCTGTTGAACAACTTGGATACTAGTTTCCAATTGGCTACCATTCCAGACATCACCACGATCCAGGTCTATGTCGATGGTGAAGTCATCGATCCAGCCCCCATTTTGGATGAAACGGAAACGGGTATACCTCTCGAATATGGAGAAGGCTGGTCTTATGAATCCGCTGACAATGCTGTTGGATTTTGGGGCAATCCGATCCTAAATCCGAAGAAGCTCGGAGAAGGATGCTGCATTCCAGACTATCAGTCTGATGTGCGAATCTATTATCGCCCACTCTCTGGTAAACCGAGAGAACTTCCTTTCGAGTTTGAATAGGCTTTTGAATTTGAATACCTCATCCCTTTTATATTAATTTATTGAATCAAACTGAACACTCTGACTTAAGGAGTCCATCGTGCGAACCGCAACATTTTCATTCCTTGTCTCTCTATGCTGGATAACGACTGCCGAAGCCCAAGAGACCATTGACGTCGGTGCCCTACAAAACAAAGACTTCAAAGTGGTGCAAAAGCAGCTCTACGACAAAGAGAACTTACGTGAGGTCGCAGTTCATGCTGGGGTCATGCCATTTGATGCCTTCTCTGTCACACCCAAAATAGATGTAACCTATGCCAACTACATGTCAGAGACAATGGCGTGGGAACTCTCAATAGGTGGTGGCTATGGTCTGAAGAACTCCAACTACAAACAGCTTGAAGGACCCGCCTACGGGATCGAACCAGATGTATATCGGTACCTAACGTCAGTGATTGGCGATATACAGTGGGCACCCATCTACGCTAAGATGGCGATGAATAGTCAGAACATCTTCCACTATGATGTATACGGCATCGGTGGTGGTGGTCTTACCGTAGAGCAATCCTTTCTTCCCGATAAAGACCTCTCCTTTGCCCCAACCGTTACCATGGGAATTGGGTCTCGGATTTTCTTGGCCAATGGATCGACCTTACGGGTACAACTCAGAGACGACTTTCTATTGCAGTCCCGTGCAAAAACGGTGGACAAACAAGGACTCTATCTCAAACAAAATATCACCCTTTCAGTTGGGTACACCTTTGATCTCCGCAAGATGGCGGACGATGCCAAGGATACGGTACAAGGTTCAACCGATAAGGAAGGCTAATATGACCCGAATATTTCGACCCAGCGGACTATTGTTATTGATATTGGGGCTCAGTGTAGTGTCCAATCCTGTAGATGCACGCCGCTCAAAGAAACCCCAGCACACAATTGAAGAGCGCATGGAAGTTTTCGCCGAGGTCTTTGCCGCCATCGAAAATGGTGACCAAAATCTCGCTGCAGACAAATTGATTGAGTTGATTCAAAATCCAGATCATGAATATTATCATGTCGATGCCTATGCTCAGTTGGGTGGCATTCTTGAGAAACTGGGACTCCGATATTCATCCCTCCTTGCTTATGAAGCGGGATTACAAATTGATGCCACACGCATTCCGTCGATCGCTGAAAGTTCGATCGCACTTGTAGACTCAATCGGAGATACAGGCGTATTGGAATCTATCTTTGCCAGCAATTTGAATCTGGAAGTCTCTCCAGAAACACGTTCAAGGATGGCCTATCTAGCCGCTCGTTCAGCCTTTGCTAAGGGCGACATCGGACCGGCTCAGGGAATCTTAATGATGGTGAAGCCTACAGATCCAGATTTTCCAGAAGCCCAAAACCTACTCGGCGTCA
>CAJWHX010000214.1 GCA_913040875.1 uncultured Pseudomonadota bacterium
GCAGCGATTCTAGTTGTATCCATTGCGATGTGGGGATTGTCTGGTGATTCAAACACTGTACTAGAGTCCGAAACGGATACAACAACTGTGGTGGATCAAGAAGTTCCTGAAATCCCAATGGTTCCTAAAGTTACAGTGAAGAAGGACGGTGGATCGAATGGTTCTGTGGATCCAGTAGTAGACAAAGACACTCCAGAACCGACTGAGACTGTCAACAGTGTACAATCTGTAGATGCGGTACAATCTGCTGAGACAGGTGTGGACGTTCAAAATGCAGAAGAGAACTCTACGGTGAAGCCTAAGGCACCCGCCGGAGAACCAATCTCCAGTACGCCAGTCGCTCAACCCAAATCAAACAGTACGGTAACTAGCGTTGGTACGCAAAGCACAAAGCCACAAACGAAGGTTCCACCCAAGCCGGCCAAAAAATCGACACCAGCCAAACCAAAAGTAAAAAAGAAGCCGGCACCTCAAAAGCCAAAGACAAAACCGAAGCCCATTCCACAGAAGGATCCACAAGAGGACAATGGATGGGGTGCTGTACAATCTGGAGGCTGGGGCGCCGAGACGTGTGGAGTAACGGTAAAATCAAATGTATCGACGGCAAAAGTGTACATTGATGGCGTGCAGAAGGGTTCTGTTGGTAAAAATTTGTCCGTTGACTGTGGCCAACACAAGATGGAAGTTCGCTCTGAAGGATATAAATCCAAGACTCGAACCATAGATTTAACGAGTGACGCCTCGTTTACAATCGATCTGTCTCGGTAAGCCAGTGCAAGTTCTTTGGCAGGGTACTTTTCTGGTACTACAGAGAGATACTGAATGAGTAACTTGAATATACAAGGGGCTCTGCAAGAGTATGGTGTTCTTTCAGGTATGTCTTCACACCAACTAGGCACCTTATTTGCACAGTGTGCAGAGGAACAGAAGAATCTTCAAGAGGCGTTAAACGCTGGCGTGTTGCCATTTTGGTCGTTGGACAATCGTTCCACTGAGATAGAAACTTGGAAAGATAAGCTGAATGCCTACGACAAGATGATCGTTGTCGCCTCACCAATGATCGTACAAAGTATTCAGCATATCGAGACAACATATAATGTCCGGTACATCACCTCAGTGACTTCTGAGGTGTCGGATTGGAAGGACACACTGCTGGTTGTTTTAGCCTCCGATGTTTGGATGAATGTGTGGTTGTCTCATCATTTAGACACAACGAAGATATCTAAGGGCTCTATTGTATATTGCATTGAAGATGAAACGAGTATACCCAAAGATGTTGCGATTGCATCCGCTATTGAACCTTCGATCGAGACAGGGGTGTTGGATGAAAGGTTTGTTTGTTTTACCAATTTTGCAATGGCTTTACAGGCTGATTGGCGTGCAGCGTTAGACGGTATCAAGCGTGGTGTGGAGCGCATTTCCACCTCAACAGTTTGGGACAATACATCTGCTCTGTTGGCAGTCTTAGCGTGTGGACTGGATTTTCAACCACATGTTGAGACCGTTTTTGTAGCCGATGTTGACTGTTGGCAGGAGGTTCAATCTCTATCGATTTTGACAGGACGGATGGAGTCCAGAATGTCATCGGAGTTAATTTCTCAGAGCCGTTTGGTCCTCTCGCAAACGGTTCAAATCGGAGAAGAGGGCATCTTTAATATGCTTTCGGCCAATCCCAAGCAGTTGGTGATACTATTGCGTCCGGAACAACAGAGTGACGAATCTCCCTTGATTCGAAGCCTGCAAGTGCAGTACAACGTTCTCCAGCAATGGTTGTTCAATGAGCAGGTACCACATGTCATTTGGGATATCCCCAACAATTGGACCACGACAACGAGAATGGCTTTTCGAATTCAATGGATACATCGAAGTATGTTGACGGTTGCGATGCAAGGGGACGACCCCACACTCTATGATGCGGCAGATCGGTGGAGGGAAACGTCGACAAATCTGTGGAATCGGTTAGGTTCCAGTCTAACTTAGCGAAAGAGCGTTTGTTGTAGAGAGGGATGGCCATGTCTGATGAAAGACAAGATGACTTACTACCAGAATTTGAAGATAACGAACAAGATGTATTGTTGCAGGTCCAAATGTGGGTTTACAACATTGTTGTTGGTCAATGGAAAAAGTTATTGATAGGATTTGGCGGGATTTTGTTGATTGTATTGATCAACGGTTTGTACACTGACAGTGTTATTGAATCGCAGAGACTCGTTCATGCTGAGGTCGCAATGGTTAAGTATGAACTTCCTGAACCGAATCCCATGGCACAGTATGGCTTAGCCCCAATGGACAATCCAAATGATTCCAAAAGAATGGAGTCTTTAAAGGCGTCTGCCAAAGAGTTGGAGCGGATTGCATCAGAG
Source organism: uncultured Pseudomonadota bacterium (assembly GCA_913040875.1). The sequence goes on from CAJWHX010000214.1 coordinate 2,364, forward strand.
GCTTCCGGTGCGGCTGCTTGGTTCGCTTGGATGGATGCAGCTGCTGTATGGTCTAGAGCCAATGAGTCAGAGGCTCAGATCGTAGCGCTGACCAAAGCGACGGAGGTAGCTGCAGACGAGTCCCTAGTCTCTGTCGCAACGATGCAACTTGCCAATGTCTACCAGGCTTCAAAGAAGTCTACGGAGGCCATCGCAGCATTGGAGAGTGTCATTCAGTTAGCCAGTGCAGAGATGAAGGCTCAAGCCTGTCTTAATTTATCTCGAATGTATATGGATGCTGGAGATATGGAGAAGGCAAAAACAACGCTTGCACAAGTGTCTGAAGCCCCCATGGCTTTACAGAATGATATCTTACTTCTTCAAGCTCAGCTGGATGGGTGATGAACTGGCTTCAAACGCTGGGTTTTTTATGGGTATCAACCACGTCATCGGTTGAAGAAGGCTCTGCCAATCGTTCTCTTCATGAACCTGTCTTAAAGTGGAGACTCGATATCGTGCCGGAGTTGCAAAACTCTACCAGTGTACAATACTCTGGTGTGAGTACGTACAATGAACTGTTGTATTTGGGGACATCGAATCGGTCGGGCGTATTGATGGTTGACCATCGGTATGGTGTGCGAGTGGGGCGATTGAATACCTCCGCCCCTGTTCAAGCGACCCCGACAATATTAACTGTGAACGGTGAGCAGCAATTGTTTGCTGTGGATCTGTCTGGGATGGTGTACGCTTGGAAATTACCAACGCAGAGCACACAGGCTGTAAATGAGTCGTATCAGAGTAAGCCACAATCCAATCGCAGTCATGATCATCTAGTCTTGTGGGAAACAGCACTGGATATACCCGTTAATACACCCATTGAAAGTGATGGCCAGAATCTATTTGTTTCAACAAACAATGATATAGTCTATGCCTTAGATCTAGCTGGAACAGTGAGATGGCGTTTCTCTCACAAAGTGTCGCCGACAAGAAAAGGAAATCTACAGCTCTTTGGGGCAGGCAGTCCATTGCTATTAGAAGACAGTATTGTCGTGGGGTTTTCAGATGGCGCAGTGCTTCGATTGTCAAAGAGTGATGGAACTGTATTGGAAAAGGTGTACAACGGCGATGGCCGGTATCCAGATGTGATTGCCAAGCCGGCGGCGGTACAAGGTGGGATTTTGATCTCTGGCTTCGAACAGCCTAGCTATAAAGAGTCTAAGGAAACTGTGCTCTGGAGTCAGTCTTTCGGTTCCGTACAAGGTTCGATTGTGGATCCTGTACAGGGGAACGACACAATTGTCTATCACGCTGGTTCGGATGGGAAATTACGGAAATTGGATACCACAACTGGTGCAGTCATTTGGGAATGGGATTCAGATACTGGGGCAGCTTTGACAACACCTCTGTGGTTTGACGATCAGATATTGATTGCCAGTCACGTATCGGGTTTATTTTTAATAGACTCGAGTACGGGGGCGGAATCTTGGCGGTCTAGACTACACCATCGTCAGACTGGGTACATGCACACTCCAGTGATTCATGAGTGTTCCATATATGGAATTACGACCAAAGGGTTCTTAGAAGAATACAGTGTGTGTAGCAAAACGGAACCATAGCACTTGTGTCAAATTCTGTCCGCCTCCTTGCCAATTGGTCATTCATATGTCATAAATACACTAGTACCGACTCAATATCCAGTGTGTTGGTATACTCCCACCCAATCCTCCCTCCCTCGAGGTACTCATGTCAGAGTCTGAAGAAACCCAGAGTCGAACTGGCTTTCGTAAATTCGCCAAGAAGATTTTGTCCGATGACGAAGGCAATACTACAGTTGACCCCAAAGAAATGTTGTCTTCTATATTGCAGTTGTCTGATAAAGCTCGTACTGAAACGGTTCGGTTGTTGGCGAAGGAGTTCCGAGGATATTTAGATGCACTGGAAATCAAAGATGACGTGCACGATCTGTTGACATCCTATTCTGTTGAAGTGCAAGCCTCATTTCGCTTGAAGCCTGTAAAGAAGAAGCCTGTAAAGCAGAAGGATTCTTCCGATGAACCGGATGCAGCATCTGATGAATCCAGTGGGGACTCATAATGCAGTCTTCGGAGGAAAAGATACACAACCCCAAGTTGTTGAACAATCAGCCTGATTACAACGATACAGATCAACTGTCGATGGTTGTTTTGGGCTCTGGTTCCAGAGGAAATGCATATTATATTTGGAATCGAGATACGTCAGTGCTGATTGATTGTGGGTTGAGTACCAAGCAGATTCTTTTGAGGCTTGAAAAAGTTGGGATTTTACATCCTCAAGTTGATGCTGTGTTCATTACGCATGAACATACAGATCATGTATCCAGCTGTGCAATTCTTGAGAAACGATTGAACCGTTTGGGGCAGCAACCAACCTTTTATATGAGTCCGGGGACCTTTTGTGCAGCGCCGGAGAAGTGTTTACCTAAAAAGGTATCCTTAATCCGAGACCTAGAGATTGTTCAGATTGGTAGTGTGTTGGTGGAGGCTTTTGAAGTGCCTCATGATGGTACCGAGTGCCTTGGCTATAGAGTTGGATACAACGGTCACTGGGCCGGTGTGATTACAGACTTGGGTGACGTAACGGATGTAGTGATCGACAAAATGAGAACGATGACAACCATGGCTTTTGAGTTCAATCATGATGTTCACATGTTACAAAACGGCTCCTATCCACTTCAAGTGCAGGAAAGGATACTAGATTGGTCGGGTCATTTATCCAATGACCAAGCAGCTGAAGCGCTTGAGCGTTCTGTATCCCCAAGATTGCAGCATCTCATCTTGGCGCATATTTCTGAGCAAAACAACTGTCCCGCTCTGGCAGAATCCATCGCACGAAATGTATTGGAGCGTTCTTGTCATACTGATTTGGTCCATTTGCATGTGGCAGAACAAAACAACCCATCTCCCATCTTCACGGTTGATCAGAAACCAAAGATGGTTTTGCCGACAGCATTGATCTAGTTCTTTGAATGGGGATCATGTATTCTTCAAAAGAGTATGTGTACTCCTTTGTTGAACGGTGTCTCATTTGATCATACATAGTATAAAACTTCCTAGGAGTGCACATGCAGGCGCAAACGTTGTTGTTGATCAGATCGTCATCTCTAACCGCTAAGGAAGCCAGTGCGTTGCCGAGGTCTTTTCAAGCGGTAATGGGGGCTCATCCCATCATTGCTCGAGCAGATGTATCTTTGAGTGCCAAAGAGATTATTGGATTGGCGGTGCACGCGGGTCGTGTACTCTTTGATGCCGAGGTTGTATTTCATGAGCGGATTGCGCCGATGTCGGGTTCGTTAATGCCACTTGATCAGTATGTATATACCTTGGATAACGTTGATTCCTCTGGGGGAATCGATTCAACGTTACCGGCAAGTCTAGACCCGATCAGTTCATCAGAGGCTGGTATCGAGGCTGGTATCGAAGACGCTGAGATCATTCTAGAGTCTTCTACATCGAGTACTCAACAAACGAGTTTGGCAGCCCCTCAGCGTTCGATCTTTGACAGAATGAACGATACCGTGTTGGAAGATGAAACTGTGGTCCCTGAACTGATTCACTGGTGGGACTATGTTGATGCTGGACAAACCGATGTCGCTTTATCGATGATTGCACAGCAGCCTCGATTGGATCATGATTCTCAGATGAAGGCGCGTGAGTTGATGCAGTCGGATGACCCTGAAAAGGCAGTGTTTGTTTGTTTTGCCGCCAGACAGTTTCAGTGGAAATCATGGGTGCTGTCCATTCGTAAATTGTTCAAACATGTTGATCCACGCGTACGCGCAGCCGCAGTATCTGCAGTGGGTGAACTGGCCGGACCTTCTTTGGCACCCTCTGTATATCTGATGTTGTCCGATGCAGAT
>CAJWHX010000215.1 GCA_913040875.1 uncultured Pseudomonadota bacterium
ACAATTTGAACGTGCATGGGCGCACTTCCACATGGGTGACATGAGTGGCGTGCTGGGTTTCTTGCATACATTGCAATCTCCCTTCTTTGAAAATGAGCCCTATGCGGAAGGCGAGCTTCTGAGAATATATGGCATGGTTATGCTGTGTAAATTCAACGAAGCAAATAAAGGCATCGACAATTTTGAAGTCCGTTTCAGTCCACATCAAAAGGAATACTCTAGAGTTGCGCAACAGGGTCCAAAAGCGCTGTTTGAGGCTGTACAAGCCGCACAGAATGGTGAGGACACAGACGTTCCAGAGCCATTGATGCGACGATACTTAGAAGAAGACAGGATGGCAGATGCGCTTCGAAGTGTGGCGATGGCAGATGCCGAACTCATACAACTGAAAGCGCGCGATGGTGCCTCAAGTATTTGGATGACTGAACGACTACAGAGTCGTAAAGACGCAATCATCCAAGCGGAAGGTGCTCGTATAGCAAAAGACCTCCAAAACAAAGCCGATCAACTCCAAAGCCAAATCACCTCCTTGCAAATCAGTAAGCTGGACATTCTGGACATGGAAACCCAAATGCTCAATCGAGCGGCGGAAGTTGGTAAAATGGAAGAGACCAAACGACAAGTTCGACGAGAAAAACGGCTCCGTTCTGGTGAAGTCGTCTGGGAATACCAAGGTGAATACTGGGCTGATGAGGTTGGATATTACCGCTTGAACACCAAATCGGATTGCCCGGCATCCCTATACAAAGACTAAAGTGTTGTAGCTACGTGACAACTAGTTGATAACGATGGTCAAGTTAGTATCTCCCTGTATTCTTTGAATAGATTTTTGATTCTGACTTGACCACCTTTTGAATATATACTATAACACTTGTTATATAATAAAATTTACATGTTATATAATCATTTTTTTGGAGTAGTTATGTTGTCTTTATTGTCTATCCTTTCTCTTTTGGTTGCTTGTGGTGAAAAAGAACCTTCATCTGATACGGGAGCTATTGTTGAGGATACTGGTTCTGAAGTAGAAGATACAGATACTGAAGATACTGATACGAGTTCTGATGATACTGAAGATACTGAAGATACCACTGATACTCAGGATACTACAGACACTCAGGACACTGAAGACACTGAAGACACTGATACTCAGGATGACCAAAGTGATATCACAGATTACGGTTTAATCGGACCATACACGTATTCAACTTCTACTGGTACGGACAGCAGCGGTTCTTGTGACCTTCCATATTCTTTGATGACACCTGATGGTGTTAGCGATCCACAGCTTGTCATCTTAGGTCATGGTTTTATGCGTTCAGCAGATAACATGATCGGATGGGCTCAACATTTTGCATCTTGGGGATTTGAGGTTGCTGTTCCAAGTCTATGTCACTCTTCCATTTTCGATGTCAATCATGCTGAAAATGGTCTAGATATGGTTGCTCTGGCAGCCACTTTGGGTGGAAATGCAATCTTCAGTGGATATTCTGCCGGTGGATTGTCGGCAGTGGTGGCTGCAGCATCTAGTTCCGATGCCGTTGGATTACTGGGACTTGATGCAACAGACGGTGGAAATCCTCTGAATGACAACTCTACGTATGCCGCTGGATTGACGATTCCCGTCATGGGAATTGCTGGAGAGCCAAGCCTATGCAATTCTGATAACAATGGTGTTGCCTTGTACCAAAATGCCTCAAGTAGCATGATGCTCAGAGTCACCGAAGCCGACCACTGTGACTTCGAAGCCCCTACTGATATGGGATGTGAAGCATTGTGCCAAGGAACCAATAATCAGTTCAGCAATGAAGAAATCAACAACAGTATCTTGAGCTTGTCAACAGCAGCGTTGCTTTGGATTAGCACTCAAGACCCAGAAGCTGCAAAATGGTGGACGTCTGGTGGGAATGCTTACGACAGTTTATTGAGCAATGGACAAATCCAAGAGTTGTAACATTTCAGCCGGTCTTTCAAATGCCTTCTGTTGCAATAGCAATACAGTGGGCAACAGAAAGAGTGCTGCAGCAAACTAAACCAGCACCCCCCATCACAGAACCTCTATCCATCGAAGGATCGAGAAAAATCTACTAGCACGGTCTGTCTCCTTCTGTATTGTCACTCAATGGGTAATGTTGAAGACAGGTGAATAGACAACTATAAACCTGTCTCTAAGACTGATTTATCCAAGCTATTCCAACCATCATTTAAGGGGTGTCGATTGGCAAGATACCTTTACAAGGTTAGAAACTGTATAGCGTATGGAGCAAATCAATGACCCCCTTTGGTATCCGAAAAAAATTAAAAAAACTGCTTGGTTTTGACAAGGGACCAAAAGCGTCTAGCAATCCCCCTCGCCCCAAGTACGCTGTTACTTTCGTACTTCCAGATGGGGAAGAGTATCAAGCTGATGCTAAGGAAGGCGATTCTTTAGTGCTGACATCTGGACGTTCTGCGTATCCCATATCCACTGGATGTATGGACAGTAGCTGTGGTACGTGTGAGGTTATTGTACTAGAAGGAGAGGCAAATCTATCTCCAGTTGGCGGAAGGGAAACCGCAGCCAAGGAAGCCAACAACATTGAAGAAGGACATCGTCTCGGCTGTCAAACCGCTGTGTTGGGAGAAGGCGTGAAAGTCCAAATTGTAAACGTTTTGGGTGCAGACGGAGATTTTTAACTCTTCGAGTTACTACGGAGCCTTCGAAATCTGAATGCGAGATGGTTCACCTCTCGTGCATCGACCCACCACAGCTGCAGACAATGCACCCTGCTCATGGAGTCTGCGCACCAGTTCTTCCACTTTATCCTCCGATATTGCTAGCAACAGCCCTCCGGATGTTTGTGGGTCACCAAGGATATCCAAATCCATTGGGGTTACCCCCTGACCAATCGACATATGGGGTCTAACAAAATCGATATTCCGACGTGTTGCACCCGGCTTGACTCCAGCCCCAAGAAGTTCACGAACCCCTTGGATGACAGGAAGCCTGTCGACCCATAGTTCTACAGACATGTTCACGGAGGACACCATTTCCCATGCGTGTCCGACAAGCCCAAAGCCGGTAACGTCTGTCGCCGCCTGTACACCCATCTCTTGTCCAACCACCATCGGTACCTCGTTCAAAAAGGTTGTGGTTTCAACAAACATCGCGTATTGCTGATTGTTGAGCAACTCTTTTTTATTTGCCGAGCCAAAAACCCCAATTCCTATGGGCTTGGTCAATACCAATACATCCCCTTCTTTAACGGCATTGTTGCGCCAAATGTTATCGGGGTGGACAACACCCGTTACCGATAGACCGAACTTGGGTTCTGTATCATCGATGCTGTGCCCTCCAAGAATCGGAATACCCGCCCTCCGGCAAATCTCTGCACCACCTTTCATGATCTGGTTGGCAGCCTCTAAGGGCAACTTCTTGACCGGTATACCCAAAATACTAAGGGCATTTGTCGGGGTCGCACCCATTGCATAGATATCCGAAATGGAGTTTGCCGCGGCAATCATTCCAAATGTGTAGGGATCGTCCACGATTGGCATAAAGAAATCCAAACTTTGTACGATCGCCAAATCTGGACGGAGTTGTGTCACTGCAGCATCATCACTGCTGTGAAAGCCCATCAAAAACTGCTCGTGGTGAACAGTGGGTAGGTTTTGTAAGACTGTCTTTAGATCCCCCGGACCCAACTTGCAGCCTCAACCACCACCATGGGAAAATTGAGTCAATCGAATTTGTTCAAGCATGCTTCGAATATAGTCTACTCTGAACGTACATCCCAGTAAAAAAATGGGCAATTACCCTACCCGTGTTAAATTCGATACTGGAGGATACAATGCATTGGATGTTACTGATCTGTACCGCGGACAAAATATTCAACACAGAGATGGGTGTGTACGCAACATCAAACACTCCTAAGGTAGGCGACGCGCCTGCTCCACAGAAGTATCCAAAGCATATCAAGGTGGCAGACAGCAGAGCCGCTGAGAAACCACGCACTATAGACTTCTCACACCAACTTTGCACATGAAACACCTTCGAAAATTTGGATTTGGAACCCTCTTCACCCTACTGTTCTTTGGAGTGATTGAACTTGGTCTACGCATTGCTGGAGTGGCAGAAGGTCAGCAATATGCTCCTCCTAGACTCATTAAAGTAATGAAAGACGGCAAGCTTGAAGGAGAGTATGTTCAAAACAGTGAACCATTTTTTCAAACTCGTGGTCAATACATTGTCACCAATCCCCAATATGTAAACGGGCGCGGTGACGGTTTCCCAGCTTCCGGTGCGATGCGGAAACTAAAATTCACTCCTGAACCTACAAAGCCTCGGTACTTCGTACTGGGTGGTTCGGCAGCCCTGGGACAACACGGTGTCGATATCAAAGTTCCTGTGACTTGGTCGACCGAACGTCTTGGACAAGGTGTTTCTGTGTTGCCAGAAGAACTCTCTCTCTCTGGTCAAATCTCCAGCAAATTGAAAGAATCGGGACACAGTTTCGAAGTTTTGAATGCTGGGATGATCGCTCAAGACTCCGGTGGAGTACGAAGAATTGCGCTTGAGGTCTTACAATATAAACCAACGGGTCTAATCCTATATTTGGGCAACAATGAATGCCGCGGATCAAAGTGTCTTTCCATTGGATACCGCTTTTAAAAGACGATGGTCAATGAAGTATATTTCCGCTGATGGTACCCCAGAATCTCAATTAATGATTCAACAGCCACATTGGAATCCAGAGATCACAATTTCCACGCAAAAAATGCAGTGGCAACAATTTCGGCGATTACTCAATGATTATTTACAAAGTGAATGTCAAGTAGGAACCGATCGACTCTTAGGACCATTTTTTCTCTCTCAAAAAGAATTACTTCAATGGGAAGATAGCATTCCAAATAAAGTATTACCCTATATTCGAGAAGATGTATTGCGATTTCAAAATGGACTTCTCTTTCTCGAAAAACTTTCACTTCATCAAGTGGTTCAAGTTTGGCAAGTAGATCTAATTTTTCAAGAAGGATTTCAAGATTTGTTAATAGAACATTCTTTGCAAGAAGACTCAAAGGAGTCAGTCTAAGTGCCAAATATAGGAAGAAATAGTTTTAAAAATACAGATATACAAGTTTGTATTGAGGGAGAGACTTTACCAAAAACGGTTCATGATTTTCTCGATAAATGTCAGCAGTCATTTCATGATCCTAAGCACTTTGTGGGCTTTGTCGCTTTGGCAGATCAAGTTGTTATCGTTTTACCAAAGGTGTATCCCGTTGATATCTCACAACAAGACAATGTGATGCAACATGCTCGTCAGTTGTTTCAAGTACTCAAAAAGGTTTCACGAATCGCTAATCGCGATTCGGTGAAATTAATCGAAGCCTTTTATCCACAATTGGACAATATCAATGATCAAGTTCCGTATAGTCGACTAGGATTAGTGGATACTTTGTTGAAGGATTGGATTAAACATGGATTTTGGAGCAATACTCATCAAGTTTTTTGTCAGAGTGGTCATCAGGTGGATTGGGAGAGAACATTACTCAAAAGTCAACCTATGACGACACATTCTGGACATTTGTATGTGGATGCCCAGTATCGACAAAGAAGAAGGTATGATGAGCATATTTTGACACAAATTCACCAGTGGGTCATACGAGAAATGTTACAGCACTTGGGATGGTTGTTTCCCAATGTACCTCTATTTCATCATCTGCCAAGAGTGGCAAAACCTGCGGGTGCAGTTCGTATTTTGAAGCAATTCTTGCCCAAAATGTTCAAAAATCGAGATATTCGTCTCATCAAAATGCTGATTCAATTTTTGGAGCCCGAACTCAAAGGGTTTCGTGAACATATTGATATCTATGGTACATGTGCCTTTCATGCTGTTTTTGAGCATTAAAGCTGCGTAACTTGACACCTTTAGTCAATGTAGCATCAAATATCAAAGGGACTTTCACACGTCCGTGATGTATTTCGGAGATGCGTCTGCAACTGTCAGTTTCTTTTATATTATACTTTCCCTGATATAATTGTTGTTTAGATATGTAAATGCCAACATGGTCATACTCGCTTTTAGTCCAGAATCTAATCACTCTAGATGCTAAATTCCACCACTGATTATTTTTTATAAAAACTATATTTACGTTCATTTTAATTTAGCAGTGAATTTATTTAAGCAATGTGCAAAGTCTTCTACGCTATAAGCAACATAGCATCTAACATTTTTTACATTCTTTTT
>CAJWHX010000216.1 GCA_913040875.1 uncultured Pseudomonadota bacterium
ATCTTCTGTGTTGCCCATTTCAACGATCAATGTACCCAAAGCATGATCGGCGATGGCCTGCTCCCGTGTCCAGGCTACGGAGCGTCCAACTTCATCTAGAGGATAGTAGCCCAGCTCGGTAAAGGTCTCGACATCTGGAGGAGCCCCAAATTCCAAAGGTTGTCGTCCCATCATCGCTTCTGTACTGAAGTCAATCCATTCGGATTCTCCAAATCCAGAGAGTCCTTTTCGAAGGGCTTCGGGAATTACAATGTTGATGCTGGTTCCGAGCATGACACCGGTATCAGAGTTGCCCAGTGGCCATCTTGGCAATCCGTTGCCTTGGATGCTCATTTGTACCAACGACCAAAGAAGATCTTCATGGAGTTCCGGCCACAAAAGTGTGTAGAGGGGATGTGTAGTACGGTAGGTGTCCCATAAAGAAAAGTCTGTATAGAAGGGACGGTTTGCGGTATGAATGATCCCGTCGAATCCACGGTATCGACCGTCGACATCTGAAAAGAGCGTTGGCATTTGAAGATTGTGGTACAGGGCTGTCGCAAATATACGTTGATCTCGCTGGGTACCTCCCCATACATCGAGTGCATCAAAGTATGGTGTCCACGCGGAGCGTGTATCTTGATGTGCGCTGTCTAGGTCAAATCCGGTGTGCTCAGTCGCAAAATTGTTTTTGGCCCCATCGACGTCGACGTTAGAGACTGCAATCCGTAGATGTACAGTACTATTTGGCGGGAAATGAAAGTAGGCACCGAGTGGATCGTTTTCATTCTCTTGAGAAGCTATGGTCAGATCTGGCAAGAGACCTTCGTTATCCCAAACTCCAGATTCGATAGGCGATTCGTCAAACCTTCCATAGAAGTATAGAGGATAGGGGCGACCAAGTTCACCGTCCATGATCAAGGACCCCTCAAAGGTGCCTTCGTTGCCAAGCGCGATAATTCCTTCGCTAACGACTCCGTTCCCCATTTTGTGTGCAACATCAATCAACACAACTGGGTCTGAGGCTTCGGTAAAAGTGTAGCGAATCAGACCTGTGTGATCAGTGGCCCTCAAATCAATCGAGGCAAACTCTAGATCTACTGAATACGCTCCGAGTTCAGCGCGTTCATCGTCATGAGAGAAGTTTGCGGCATAGCCATCGCGATCTGTTTTTTGCTCGTCCATCCCATCTACAGCCATCGTGGCCAACGTTCCGTGTCCAGTGATGCCCGTTGCATACAGGTGGAGTAACGAGAAGCCTTGTATCTGAGTATCATCGTAATGATAGCCTCCACCTCTGTAGTACCCATCTGAACCACCAGAAGAATTGGCGGTGTCCGGACTAAACTTTACCATCCCAAGTGGATTGCTGGGCCCAGGGAATCCACAATTGACACCAAATCCAATACCACCTGTTGCGATCATTGGATCAACCTGAGCCATCAGGTCAACGGGTGGACTATATGGACTGTCGGATTCTTTTGTGCCGATGCAAGCGAGTAACCACAGCAACATGTACCCCCCAAGGATCATCGTTTGATACTTTGGTACCAATGTAACATCTATGATAGTAGTTTTTCGACTTCCGTGATGAGCTGTCTTCGGTTGAATGGTTTTTTGAGGAGTGTCCATTCTGGTTGAAAGGTGTCTGGATTTTGCATAAAGCCAGAAATGATCAGTATTGAGGCTCGCAATCCCTTCTCTATCCATTCCGAACAATATTCCAGACCATCTTTACGTTGGCCAAGTTGCACGTCACAAATCAATAAGTCGCAGGATTGGATCATATCATTGATGTCGATGTCCAGTGGAGTACTGTAAGAACAGACCGTATACCCTTGTGACTGCAGAAAGAGCTGTACGACTTCTAGGATCAGAGGTTCATCGTCGATTACATAAATGGTGGGCATAGAAATATTTCAAGTGACAGTGGGATTGAAATGAACATGTTAATTCTACCCTATTTGTTTTTGACTGCCATGGTTTATTCAACAAGATGCCATTTAATCTGTGTTGAGTCTTATCTTCTGTATATCTAGATTGACTTGTATGTGGTCTGAATTACATTGCTATAAACGACAATTATCTTTAGGAGTTCGTGATGTCTTTACAACGTTATAGTGCCGCATTGAAAGCAGAAGTTGAGCAGATGACCAAAGAGGGTAGAACAAAACCCCCAGAACGAGTCATTGTCGATTATGCACCTGAATCCGATGGGTTTGGACCTCGATACAAGCTCCACGGTAGTGATCAGTACTTCATGCGTTGCAATTCGAATTCGTATTTGTCTTTGTCTCATCATCCTGCGGTTCTTGAGGCTGCTGACGCGGCATCGCACAAGTTTGGAGCCGGTCCGGGAGCGGTACGATTTATCGATGGGACATTTCAGGCACATGTTGATTTGGAAGAGCGAATTGCTGCCTTCACTGGACGTCCGGCTGCAAAAATATTCAATTCTGCCTACACCAGCAATTTGGGGTTGGCTCTTGCATTGCAAAACAAGCAAACGTATTGGATCGGGGATGAACTCAATCACAACTGTATTATTCGGGCGATGCGTATTGCCAATGTACCACGACATCAGAAGGCCATCTTTAAGCACAACAATATGGAACAACTCAAAGAAATGATTGAAAATGTTCCAGAGGGTATCGACCGTGTGGTCGTGATCTTTGATGGTGTATTTTCGATGCGCGGAGATTTTGCTCCCATTGATAAAATCCATGAGATACTTGCGCCGCATCGCGACCGCTTTCCACAAGGTCTAATTACAGTCGTCGATGATTCACACGGGATTGGTGCTTTTGGTGAAACAGGACGAGGGACTGAAGAGATTGTAGGCACCAAAGCAGACGTCCTCGTTGGCACATTTGGGAAAGCCTTTGGTGTCAATGGAGGGTTCGTCTCCTCTTCTCCTGAAATTATCGAAGCGATTCGTCAAAAGGCAGATACCTACATTTACACAAATCCTCTATCGGTAGCAGACTGTGCAGCGGCAACCGTAGCGATTGATATAACTGACTCTGATGAGGGACTGTCTCGATTGAAGAATGTCAGAGACCGCATCGCACAGTTTAGAAATGGGTTGGATGAACTCGGATTCGAGAGTATCCCAGGCCTTCATCCTGTGGTTCCATTGATGGTCAGGGACACTGAAAAAACTCGCTGGATGGTGGAAGAGTTTTATAGACATGGAGTGTTGGTAGTGGGACTGAACTTTCCAGTGGTGCCCAAAGGAGATCAGAGCATTCGCTTCCAGATCAATGCAGCACATACTGAGAAAGATATCGCTTATGTGCTATATGCATTGAAGCAGATGAAGAATCAGTTTTGAACAAGTGTCAGACTGGTGCATTCTGAATGATGAAAGGACGGTGACATGATTGGATTGATACTGAGTTTACAAGCCTACGCGGCAACCATATCACTTCAACCATCTGGAACAAATGATGCGCTGTATACAGCAATTCGGAATGCTGCACCTGGTGATACTCTGGTTTTACAAAGAGGGATGTACCAAGAGTGTATCAATACACTCGGAAAAGATTTGATTGTTCGAGGAGAAGATGGAGCTCAGATAGTTGGAAATGGCAGTTGCCCTGCATTGCTTGAAGTATCTTCCGGTGAAATATGGATTGAAAATCTGACCTTTTCCCACAAAGCAACTTGCATTAAAGTGGCTGGCAGAAATTCAACGGTTCACCTTACAGGTATTAGCCTTCTACAGTGTGGGAATGGACGCATTGATGGTGGAGGGCTCCATGTTTCTGGAGGAACCGTTTTAATCAATCAATCTAAGATATCTGGCAATCAGGCTCAAAATGGTGCTGGTATTTACGCCAAAGATGCGGTGCTCAAGATTGATGAGGCACTGTTCGCTGATAATATTGCACAAATCGGAGGTGCCATCGTTGCAAAGTCTTCAGAAGTAGTGCTTCAGAACTCTAGAGTCTTGGGGAATGAGACCAAGTCGGGTGGAATGGGTGCTGGTCTAGCTCTTCGCAACGGAGGATACCTAACAGTCGAAGACTCTTTGCTTCAGGGCAATCATGCCCAAGGTAAAGGTGGTGCTGTGTACCTTGATACCGCTTCTTCGACAGATGTGAATCGACTTCAGTTCAAGAATGTTCGGTGCTCTGGAAACTCTGCTTCATTTGGATCTTCCACGGGAGGCTGTTTATACAGTCGAGGGCATGCAAAGGTATCGATCGAGTCCTCAAGATTTATTGACAATATGGCTGCCTTGTCTGGTGGAGCCTTGGCGATTCATGATGCTGGCGAACCATTGACTGTGACCTCGAGCGTATTTCAAAAAAATCGAGCTCGAGGTGGTGAAGGTGGAGCCCTTTTGGTTGAGGCTTCCAAAGAGAGTGTATCCACACCCGTCAAGGTCTCCTCCAGTCAGTTTGAGAACAATCGCGCTGAAACGTACGGGGGGGCACTAGCGTTGGGGAACACGGTCAATGCATATGCCAATCTAGAAGTGATGGGGTCTAGATTTGTTGGGAATACGGCAAATTCTTCTCAGTCTGGAGCTGGTGGCGCGATTTATTTTGTCTCTACAGCACCACACACTTTACGTCTTGTCGACAGTACCTTTGAACAGAACAAGGCTGAACTGGCCGGAGGTGCTTTGTATGCGGTCAATCCTCAAATGGTCTGGATACAGCAATCAAAGTTTTTCAACAATTCTGCCAAAGGTGCTTCAACTGTGAATCCAAGGTACGGTGGAGCCATCATGCTCGATGGCGCAACGGTCACCTTCGTAGAACACTCACATATATGTGGGAATATAGCGAGTTCAACGGGTGGGAAGCGTACTTCAGGTGTCGGAGGTGGATTGTATTTACAAAATGGTGAACGATTGGTATTTGAGAACAATTGGATTTGGGAGAATGAAGCCCAAGAAATCGGGGGCGGGATTGCTCTAGACAGTGTTCATAGCGTTGAAATGGAAGGGTCTATTTTTGCTGCCAATCGTTCATTGCAAGGTGGCGTTGTGTCACTTGTGAACACCTCAAGCACGGCTAGCAATCTGAATTTTGCCTTTACACAGGCGGGTTCGGCTACGAAGTCAGACACGAATGGTCAGCATACTTGGACCAACATCAATTGGTACAACAATGTAGATGGTAATGGTACCCTGGGACTATCTGAAGATGTACCGAGTGTGTTGACGACACATACTGAAAATAATCCCAATTTTTCCGATTTGGTCGTGGATACTCGTTGTAATGATACACTGCTTAGCAAATGAAAATACTGTGACTTATGGAAAGTCGGGAGGGGTGTATGGCTAAAAATGAGTTGTTAATCATTGATGGGACAGCACTGTTGTTTAAGATGTACTTTGCAAAGTTCAATCAGGTTTCCCGATCTGGGATCGAGGTTGGCGGCGTTATTGGTGTGTCTAGGGCGATTGTGAAATTGATATCACAGCACAATTGTCGGTATGTTGCTATAGTATTCGATGCCGGTTCCAAGACCTTTCGGAATGATATTTTACCGTCCTACAAAGGCAATAGACCACCTCCACCAGAGGAGCTGATCCCCCAATTCGATTTGGTGTACGAAGCCGCTCAACATCTGGGTTGTCAAACGTATAAGCAGATTGGTTTTGAAGCTGACGATATTATTGCCACATTGGCGAATGTGGCGAAATTGGCGAATATTCCCACCACAATGGTTACAGATGATAAGGATGTGATGGGGCTGATCAGGGATGTCTCACCGAAGTGTCATCAGTGGCTGTATACAAAAAAGGAGATGATGGACGCGACTGGCGTACAGAAAAAGTTTGGGGTCACACCATCACAGATGGTGGATTATCTCTCTCTATTGGGAGACACCTCCGACAATGTACCCGGTGTAAAAGGTGTTGGAGCCAAATCTGCGATGGCGTTGTTGCAACATTTTGGAACCTTGGAATCTTTGTATGCGTCGGTTTCTGACGTCGCTGGGCTCAAGGTTCGTGGTGCGGCATCTGTTCAAAAGAAACTTGAAGCCGATAAGGAAACTGCGATGCGTGCGAAACGTTTGATTACGCTCCGGAAAGATGTTCCGATTGGTGAAGTGGAGTGGTCAGCACTTGAGTTTAACGGTGCCAGAGAAGATGCATACCCATTCTTTTATGATTTAGGTTCGACCTATTTTCTCAATTGGTTGCAAGAGTACATGGAGAACTGAGGGTGGACAATCCTCGGAGAACCTTAGCATTTCTAGATTGGGGCAGTCTAT
>CAJWHX010000217.1 GCA_913040875.1 uncultured Pseudomonadota bacterium
CGGTACATGGTTTTTTATGGCTTTGGTGTAGGTTTGATATAGGTCTTTGTAAATATCATGTGACTTTTTGAATCAGTTCTTCCATCTCATCTGAATCAAGGGCGCCCACAGCGATTATAGACATCAAATCTGGTCGATACCAGGTATCGTAAAATCGGCGAAGTGCTTCAGGTTCAAAGGACTCTATCGATTCCTTCGTACCGATCGGTAACCGATTGGCATACTGATCTCCCAACAGCGACCCCAGTAAATCATCTTGAATCCGAGACATCGACCCTTGAGAACTTCTCCACTCTTCGAGTACCACACCTCTTTCTGCCTCGATGGCATCATCGAGCAAGAGCTGATTGCCAACCTGTTCTTTGAGAATGAGCAACGACTGCTCCACTGCACCTTCGACATCGGTCGGAACATGGAGCTGATAGACCGTTCTATCAAATGCCGTGAGAGCATTGACATGCGCTCCAAAAGACATCCCTATCGATTCCATATAATCTATCAATGAGTTGTCTGGAAAGCTCTCGGTTCCATTGAACGCCATGTGCTCTAAGAAATGAGCCACACCCAGCTGATCCTCCTCTTCGTACAAAGAGCCCACTTTAAGTGCGAGTCGCAGTTCAAGACGTTCTTCAGGCTTTGAGTTGGGCAGTATGTAATACGTTAGACCATTGTCCAGCGTACCCATTCGTACATCAGACCACAACTCCATCTCTGCACTGGCATCGTACACAGATGGCTCTGGGACATAGACCGATGGGGATTTTGAAGAACAACTCAGAAGGGACACAATCCAAAACATACGAATTCCAAATAATAGATGACGAACAATTCTCCATAGAAATGATCGTGGAGAGCGATATTCAAGTTTCATAGCAGAGTATATGTAACCTTTTATACATGTTGATATATATACCCCTGTTCGAAAATTATGGATTGTTGTCGAAGGTTTACCATGTGACATGCATTCCTTCCGTTATGATTCGTGCTTTCAGTACAGCGATTCTGATTCTTTTGCGATACCATAAATGCAACTACACACTTTGGAATACTCGTGCTCATTCAATACATCTTGAACCACCTTAAACAATCAAACGTGGAAGAATCTGCTCAAAGCTCCGTTGTGGATTTGCTGAGCAAGATCAAAGACAATGATGCACTGTTGTCAGAGTTTAATTCAATGGATCCCCATACGTTAACCTCTCAGTTGACTGTTGGTCATGACGTAGTTGAATACTCTACACAGCCTAAAAAGCGAACCAATCAAGATGACCCAACCATATTCTTTCAGGATATGAACCTTGATCATGCACTATCAATGGTGGGTGATGAACTGGATGATCCGGACCTAAATACACTCGATGCAATCCATGCACCCCCGCTGCCAATACCAGATAAAACAATGGTGTTTCATAGCGAATCACCAGAAATATCTACTCTATCTATGGAAGATCTAATGAGCAATCCCATGTTGCACACGACCGATCAAATTGGTCGATACACCGATCTGGGTGTGTTGGGAGAAGGCGGCATGGGAGAAGTTCGTAAGGTTCGAGACGACCTATTGAATAGAAATCTGGCAATGAAGATTGTTCATCCGTCTATGCTCCTCAATCGAAAAGCATTGGCACGATTCTTTGAAGAAGCCCAAATTGGTGCTCAGCTGCAACACCCCAACATCATTCCAATTCATGAGTTTGGTGAACTTCCAGACGGCAGACTTTATTTCACCATGAAAGAGATTAAAGGGATCGAATTCTCAAAATGCATTCTAGAGGTGCACGAGGCTTCCACAGATGACACATGGCTTGAAAGCAAGAGTGGCTATACCTTTAGGCGACTGATCCAAACCTTTCACAAGGTTTGTGAAACCGTTGCATACGCACATTCTGTTGGGGTGATTCATCGAGATCTGAAACCAGACAACATCATGATGGGTGATTTTGGAGAGGTTCTAGTGGTCGACTGGGGAATCGCCAAAGTTCTGGATCGAGACACAGAGGCGATGGATTCACAAGAGACAGAGATTCACGTTCAACGCTCAAAAGACAGCCCATTGGAAACTCGAATGGGAATGATCGCGGGTACACCAACGTATATGTCTCCTGAACAGGCCGAAGGTCGAATAGACTTGATGAGTCCTGCCACCGATATCTATTCATTGGGGGCTATTCTATACCAGATTTTATCGGGGAGAATGCCCTATACGGGTACATCAGCCCAAGAGATCATTCAAAAGGTCCTTCTGAGTCGTCCCCCCTCTCTAAACACAACTGGATCAAACAACACCCTCGAGAGACCGAATATAGACCTGCTGATAGAGGATACGGGTAAAATTCCAACGTCGTTGATTGAAATCTGTGAACGAGCCATGGAACGAGATATCTCTGATCGATATCAAACGGCATCTGACTTCGCGCGAGATATATTCAGCTGGCTGGAAGGAGCACAAAAGAGAGACAAAGCCTTAAACGAATATTCTCTGGCGCAGGATATACTTGAAGAGGTAAGGAAGCTTGAGCAGGCCAGCGCCAATCTTTGGAAGCAAGCCAATGCGGTAATTGAATCGGACAACTCAATATCCGAAACAGGGTGGGATTTGTTTGAAGAATCGAGAGAGTTACAACAACAGGCCAATTCTCTCAAACACGACTATCGCAGTACCTTACAAGGTTCTTTGGTGTATGATGCAGAGCTGACAGAGACCAATGAAGCCTTGGCAAATCTGTTGATTCAAGACGTCGTACAGGCAGTGGCAAATGGAGCTGTAAAGGAACGTACCTCTACGGAAAGACTGCTCCAGAAGTACGTTCAGCATCTTCCAAAACGCACACAACAGACCATCATGGAGACTCTCCATCACCAATGCAACGATGATATTGTACAGAGGAAGGCGCGGCGAGGCACCTTCGTCGGAAGACAACAGAACCGTACAAACATCGTCAGTGCGTTGCGAGGCGACTCTCGATTGGTGTCTTTCGTCGGTACCGCTGGAGTGGGGAAAAGTCATTTGGCTCTGGAGGTCATATCGCAGCTTCAAACGACCGATGTCACTACACATTTCTGCAGTCTGACAGATGCATCTTCAGAGCTGGGAATCGCTCGCATCGTCGCCAAATCCATGGGAGTCCAGTTAAACGATTCTGACCCCGTATCTCAGCTGGGAGCGTTGTTCTCCAAACAACAAACTATCTTGGTACTGGACAATGTAGAGCAGGTGCTCTCACCCATCAAGGAAGTAATCACACAGTGGATGAGACAGTCTGACACACTACGCATCATCGCGACCAGTAGGATACAGTTGCGAATGCAGTCCGAGACCAGCTTTCGTATACAGCCTCTGACACGCTTGGAAAGTGTAGACCTTTTCGTCAAACGAGGTCAAATATCGAAACCAAACTTCAGTGTCCACGCTGGAAATTATCGGGTTCTAGAACGAGTGGTACAAAGGCTCGATCATCTACCCCTAGCCATCGAACTGGCGGCTGCACGGTTGAATCTATTTAGCATCGAAGAAATCGAACAAAGACTGGAGGAACGCTTCTCGTTACTTCGCTCCAGAAATGACAACACACCCGCGCTGCAAGGGGCTCTAGATTGGTCTTGGGATCTGCTCAAACCATGGTCAAAGGACGTCCTAGCTCAAACCAGTGTCTTTAGAGGAGGATTTGACCTCCGAGCCGCAGAAGCGGTACTGAAGTGCGACGATTCAACCGAAGTACCTCCAGTCTTCGATATCTTACAAGATTTATGCGACGATTCACTCTTAGAACAGCACCGGCTTGAGAACGGATCGATTCGATACAGCTTACTCGAGTCTGTTCGTCAATACGCAGCCGTTCAGCTTCACAACACAATCGCCTCTATGCAAACGCGTCGCAGACTTGTGGTTCACTATGCCCAGTTTGGAGAGACCATTTTTTTGGATGACCTAGAGGATCTCCAGCAGCATGAATGGGGACAGTTTACTGAAGAATTGGACAATTTTATCATTGCCATAGAGTATGCAACTGACTCTCTAGCCTCACAGTGTTGTTTTGCCGCAGTAAAACTTCTACGAATGAAAGGACCTGCATCACTGGGTGTTGAAATCACCGATCGAGTGTTGCAAATGGACCACATCTCCAGCCGCGATCGAAAACGCCTCTGGATTGCTCAAAGTCACTTCCTGAGAATCAGTGGACGCGTCCAAGAAGCCAGACAACGTTCACTCGATGTTCTACTATCCTCAACCATCGACCAGAGTAGTGCTGACACGATCAGCAGTACAAAGGAATCGACCGAACACGATGCTATACAGGAGGATACAGACTCCGATCTACTACTGGAAGCCGATATCCATTTCGAGCAAGGAAACATTGAAGAAAATGAGTCGTTGTTTCCAACAGCACTTGCCAAGTATGAACAGGCACTAACACTATACGAACAGCTAGAGAAGCCCAAAAGGATCGCAACGGTTCGACTGAAAATGGGCGGGGTGCATCGCAGTATGGGCGATTATGATCAAGCACTTCACGCTTTTAGAAGCGCCCTCGACATTGCAACAACCTATCAGATGGCGCTGCTCAAAGCAGATACCCTCACTGAAATCGGCAAGATACACGTGAGAAATGGAGAGTATCGCACTGCGATAGAACATTTTGAACCGTCTTTGGAAATCGCCCTAACCTTCGATGATTTATTTAGGCAAGAGCGAAATCTCGGTAGCATGGGCGTCGCGTTGTCCAGTTTGGGAGAGTATGATCGTGCTATAGAGCTCGATCTGAAAGCCATCACCATCAATCGTAAAGTTGGAAACAGACGAAATGAAAGTACCATGCTCGGAAATGTCGGAAACCTCTACAGTGCACTCGGACAATATGACAAAGCCCTAGCCAATATAGAGTCGGCGCTGCAGATTAGCCGAGAAATTGGAAACAAGTACCTCGAGAGTATGCATCTTGGAAATGTCGCCATTATTTTTGACAGTCAACGTGAGCATGCCAAGGCCATCGAAAAGTACAAAGAGTCCTTGGCGGTGTGTGAAGAGATTGGCGACATGCCTCAAAAGGGTCTCACATTGGGCAATCTCGGTGAAGCACACATACGACTAAAGCAGTGGGACGAAGCCATACAGATTTTGACTATGAGCATCGAGATCTGCAAAAGTACTTTGCCCACGGCTGCCGGTGCCTTCTCAGGATCCTTAGCATGGATCTGTGCAAAACAGGGCAGACTAACCGAGGCTCTAGAGCACATTCAGTACGGAGAGGCTTTGGTCGCTGTGTACCCCTTTGAACACGCTAAATTCCTCTGTAGAAAGGCACAAATACTGCATTGGTCCAATCAACCCAGTTTGGCTCTAGAGGCACTCGAACAGGCCGAGGCAATCAAAGAAGGGTTGCACACTGAGAATGCTGAACTCACTGAGTTGCTCGAAGATAGTGTACAAATTCTGTCGACGAAGCAATAGCCTCCTCCAGAGATATCATGCACTCAATTTTCAGAGCCTTGTTCACCCAATAAATTTCGAATCTGCTTCACCAGTTCTCGCATTGTGGGCGAGTCCCCTTGGGTTTCACTGTGGCGCCGAGCACGTGCGCAAAAGAACAATGCAATCTGCAACTCAATGATGTCGTTTGGGTCTGGGTTCCGAGCAATCTCGGCTGTCTTTTCAAAGGACCCCGCAATGTCATACCAGTTGATGCGTTGAGCGAAACTCGTAATCGTCCACAAATCTTCGTCTGGTAAGGGTACTTCTTCAAGGGTCACGTGTGTTGACTTGTCTTCCATTTTTCCTCCTCAGATAATGGATTGTACTGTAGACGATCGAGACCGATTTTTTCCCACATAAAATTCAAACATCCCAAATGCAAGCTGATCACCCATTCTGTCGTCTAAGATCCGAAACGATGTAAAGCGAACAAAATCGTAGAGTGTACAAGTGGTTGAATACACGACTGCTTTTCAACAAGCCCAAAAGCAGCTGACCAATGTTGACGAATTGAAGCGAACTCTGACACATAAAGTGACGAATTGCTGTCTGCATCGTGCAACAAACAACCAACTGTATCCAGACAATCGAAACACAATTGATTGGCACAAATCCTGCTCTGTGACTGATTCACCCCATAACCAGGAGCCACATTATATGCCGAAATACATATCTCTGATGTCCGACTTTGGATTCAAACGAGTCTTTGCCAATCCCGATTATCCACACAT
>CAJWHX010000218.1 GCA_913040875.1 uncultured Pseudomonadota bacterium
ATGGTTGATAGCATTGTTTCATCAAATTTTTTCACGCTCATCGTATTTGTCCAAAGTTGAAAGTTGAAAGTCTTGTTGGTGTATAACAGGTATATTTGTGAATCCGTTTAAATCCACTCGTCTTCACTTGATTCTTCTTCAGAAGAATCATCAAGTAATTCTATCTGTGATTCATCGAGGGGCTCATTTGAGGGGGGTTCAGGCAATTGATTTGAGGTCAGTTCGTCAGAGTCGTCTTCAGTTTTGTCGTCTTCTCTATTGAACTCTCGTATGCGCTCTCGGAATCCTTCTAAGGCTTCTTCCAAATCATCTTGTTCGTTGTACGATTCAAAGATGGGTCGGATGTCATTGCGTAGAAGGTCTTCATGCACGACATTGTGTGTGAGAGCATACTTTAAGTATGGGTGAAAAATATCGACCAAGCGCGCCAATGTTTTGCAGCAACGACGGATTTGCTCGGTTGTCAACGTACCATCTTCAATAGGGAAGTCGATGGTTGGGCGAACCTCTCCATCACCTGGATCTACTTCGAAGTCAAGGAGTTTGACTTGCCAAGCTATAATCGCAAAACTCTTCAACACGGCATAGGCAGATTCATCCAATGGGATGTGATATGCTGAAGGCACAAAGAACTTGATGTATTCCCCATCTTCTGTGAGCTGGATCACAACGATCAACAAGGTTCGGCCATTTTCATTCTGGTAATTGTCAGCAGGGAATAGGATGACTGGTTCCTGTGTCAATTCATGCAATGAGTACCGAAGATTGGCTTCATCAAGAGCCATTAAGATATCTTCCATCTTGATTGCCATATCACTGCTCACAGGTTGAAGGGTGTATTGAAGTTATACCTTGTCAATGTGTTGTCATGCAAACATCATTCCAAATATTTTGACGATGCATTTGGTGTGTTCTTGTTTTATCTAGACACGATGTGTGCCATGACTATGCTCATCATCAAATATTATTTGTCTTGTTGACCAAAGATATCTCTTTCACGAGCCTTTGAGTTATTCAGTTCATCGACATATCCAGATTTGGCATCTGGAAATGCATCACAATATGTGACGTAAGGTTTAATGTCTAGAATTGGAGTTTGATCCAATAGGTCAATGCCTTCTACGACGATGATATTTCCCTGTACAGAGTGAAGTTTTGGTGCGCTGAGTCCTATTGGGTTCGGCCGATGCGGTGCACGAGTGGCTAATGTGCCCCGTTTTACTTTGGGTCCTCGAGGTGGTTTGACCATCGGGTTCCAATGCCTGTTTAAATGTAGCCATGCAATCACCCAGATTCGGTCAAAGCCATCCAGATCTTTTAGAGCGATAGCAGGTACTTTGTCGGTGAATATTTCAATCCGAGCAATTACGGGGGTATAATCCTCCGGTGTGTGCCTCAATTCAGATTGTCGTGGCGTGCCATGACGTTCTGTATAGGGTGAGTGTACGACTCCGATAGGCTGAATGGATATGGTTTCGGGAAAAGGCACAGCGTCGATATAATTTTTGGGTGGCAATGTTGGCATTGGATTCTCAGGTTTGCTCGCTACGTAGAGATATCTAGATATCTCAAATTGTAAAAATATGCTGCAGTGAAGGATACTTCCATGAAGTAGAGCCTGATTCTCAGTTATGATGTATAACACCTGACGGGAGGGCGTATGCGCAAGATTGAGTTGGTATTGTTGGTCAGCATTGGTCAGTTTGGCTGTACAGAAGATGAGAAAACAGGAGACACAGCACCGGTCATCTCCCCTTTTGCAGAAACGGGTCCGATGACGGGAATGACCACTACCCACAATTCAATTCGGAAAGATCACGGTATTGAAGCCGATTTGATTTGGGATGAGTACTTGGCTGAGGTGTCGCTTGAGTGGCTCGAACACCTAGCTGAAAACAATGGCTGTCAAATGGAGCACAATTGGGACTCTCCGCTCGGTGAAAATTTAATGTGGGCAACATATTATATGAGTGCAGCAGATGTTGTGAATGGTTGGGCGTCTGAAGAGGCCTTTTATGACTACGGTAACAATTCCTGTCAGCCTGGAGAAATGTGTGGGCACTACACACAGATTGTTTGGGAAGCAACCGAGCGAGTTGGATGCGCGATGATCGTTTGTTCAAATGGTACAGATCACATGTGGATGTGCAATTATGACCCTGCGGGCAATTGGGTTGGAGAGCGTCCGTATTAATATTGGAGACGGATTTCATTAGCATCAGTACTACATGGGAAGATAAATAGACTTTTGAGCCCTTTATGTATTGAGAAGTAAATAAAACTAGAGCCCATTATATATAGAAGGAATTGTAGATGTGTTGGACGGTGTTGTTGTACAGTATTTTTCTAAACTTTGCGCAAGCTGAGAACAACGATATTGAGATTGCTACGGATATCGTTACGGAATTGGGTATACTCAAAGTAGGGCAATATTTGCCTTCCTTCAATGGTCAAACCAGTGTGGGCGGGAGGTTATCCTCTAGATCTCTCATTGGAAAAGGCGATGTGGTCGTAGTTTCATACGCTGCAACGTGGTGTCAACCTTGTCGCTATGGCATACCAATCATTGAACGTATGGTTCAGCCTGACGATTCTGTTCAGGCAGTTTACATCGCGTTGGATACAGAGATTGTGAAGGTTCAAAAATGGGCCGAAGACATTGGTATTCGAAGTTCTATAATTGTAGATAGATTCAACGCGATAGCCAAACGTCACGGTGTGATCATCGAAGATCAACCCAGAGAGATTCCCATTACGATTGTGGTGGATGGTAGAGGAATTATTTCACACATTTTCACTACAGAAGGCTTTGACTTCGAAATCAAATTGAGAGAGGCTATTGAGTCTGCATCACAGAGGTCCGTTGAATCTGAGCAGTTTAAGTTACATGACCCAGAGAGTCCCCCCGATGAGCAAGGCAGTAAAGAATAGAAAGTAAACGATGGCCCTTGTTTCTATACAAAGCGGGGTGCTGTCATGGTACATTTTTTCATTGGCTTCGATCTCTAATGGATTGCTTTCCCAGAGTGTCCAGAAATTCAGTTGACGACCTGTAATCTTTTGCCATAGTAAACCAGTTCCATAGTGCCACCCAAGATATAGAGCAACACCAACAGGACTGTAACGACGCATTTGCAAGGTGTGAGTTTGCTCATGATGCAATGTAGATACCGGTTCTCCTTCGACGATGAACAGCATTCCAGGAAGCGATAAGCCCAATCCACCCATGTGCAACCGCTCGACCGTGAAGATCTTCGGCGGTAGAAACATCAATGCCCAAAGGACCCAACATATCCATAAATTTAACAGGATGCTGAGGTCAGAAAAGGAAAAAATGAGATCAGACCAGTTCATAATTCGCTCCGAAAAATGTACGATTGTACAGCATACCAGACGAATTGACCTATGGATATTCGGACACTAAATCACAAGGAAAAGATGGATCCAAATCGCTTTGAAACATTCAGACAGTTTTATCCCTACTATCTGTCTGAACATCAGAATCGGACATGTAGACTCTTGCACGTCATGGGGTCGATTCTTGTACTCGTTGAGTTGGGACTTTTGGTCGCTGGAATATTGACAGGTTGGGCTTGGATGGCGTTGCCTGTGACAGGGTATGGATTTGCGTGGGTGGGGCATTTTTTCTTTGAGCACAACAGACCTGCGACATTTACCTATCCACTGTGGAGTTTAATGGGAGATTGGCTCATGTTCTTCGAGGTGATCACTGGTCAAAGAGGGCTGACAGAGTAGTTGCTTAGAGGATTCGTTAAAATGTCTGATTCAATTTGCATGTCACGTTTCCACCTTTATCCCAGGAGAAGTGATGATGTGGATTGTATGGTATACGGTGTTTGGATGTTCAGATGGTGAGGCAAATGGACCTCTCAATGATGAGTCTGATTCTATAAAAGTATTGGCTGTGTCAGCCGATCATTTTGAACAGGACGGTTTAAAATCGGATGTGTTTGAAAAGGCATTGAAGGCTTTTGAGAAGGCAAAGTCGACGAACGTGACGACTAAAACGGTATACACGATCATTGATTTGCGGATGCACAGCAAAGAGAAGAGACTTTGGACAGTGGATCTAGCTACTGGGGAGTTGTTGTTTAATGAAGTGACTACACACGGTAGACATTCAGATTTGGATCACAATGGGTACTTAGACAGCGTCAGCAACACACCCCAATCTAAGCAAACGAGTGTTGGACTATACCGAACTGCAGAAGTGTATACAGGAAAACACGGTCGGTCTCTACGTTTGGATGGTCTAGAAGAAGGGTTTAATGACAACGCGAGACAGAGGTCCATCGTGATTCATGGGGCTGAGTATGCGGGTGATTCTTTCATAAAAAAGCATGGGAAGGCGGGGCGGTCGTTGGGCTGTCCGGCGGTTTCGGATGAGGTTTCGGATGCCTTGATTTCAGCGATTAAAGAGGGGGCATTGCTGTTTGTGTATGCACAAAATGATGAGTGGCTCAAAGAGTCTAATTTCTTAGAGTAAGCATGAGCCTCCTCTGATTCAGAGAATATATTTCTGGTTGCGGTATCAATTGCACCAGAATTCAGTATGATGAAGCGTAGAATTGACTGCAGTTGGAGCATCTATGCGAATCATGTCCTATTCCCTTCTACTTTCACTATTGGCCTGTACAGGTGGTGAAAATGTTATTGAAAAGCAGAACAATACAGCGCCATCGGTGTTGATAGCTTCACACTCACCAGACGTTGAGATTTTGGAAGGATATATAGAGTCTTTTCGAGCTACGGTATCGGATGATGACAACGAGTTTTCGGAATTGACGGTCGCTTGGTATGTCGGAGATGAAATCGTTTGTGATTGGGCATCGGTTTCTCCTGCTGGCGAGTCCTTTTGCGACATCATCTTTGCTGCTGAAGATACAAATGTCATCGCCGAGGTTCGGGACCCAGTTGGCGCTGGTGGACGAGCAGAGGTATCCGTTTTGGTTGTACCAACGGATGCACCGACCGCTCAGATATTATCTCCAACTCAGAACTCGAATCACTATTCAGACCAATTGATTCATTTCTCTGGTTTGATAGGAGACAATGAGGATGCCACTGAGGACTTGATTGTATCGTGGTCATCGAGTGTGGATGGGGATTTGATACTGGACACCAGTCCCGACGCTGACGGAGTGATTTCAGATTATGGATATTTGTCGGAGGGCCAACACGCCCTTGAACTCAGAGTCGAGGATTCCTCTGGGAAAATTACAAAAGAACAACTTGTTTTACAAGTCGGTGGAGAAAATGCACTGCCAACATGTGAATTGTTGACCCCTTCGAATCAATCGTCCTTCCAAGTAGGGGAAGCGATTGTGTTCGAGGCGACAGCACTAGACAACAATGTCGGTGCTTCTGAACTCAGCGTTACGTTTAGTTCAGATAAAGATGGAACCTTAGGACAAACGCCAGTAAACAGTGATGGGTCCTTAACTTTCGTCACAGATCAACTGTCCAACAATACACATGTGATATTTTTGGTGGTAGAAGATGAAGTGGGCGCCTCTTGTCAGGATTCTATTGTAGTGTCTGTTGGCACTCCACCAACCGTAGAGATAATTGAACCCCAAAGTGGAGAAGTCTTTAGTCTCGGTACCGATATTTTGTTTAATGGTTCCTTATCGGATGCTGAAGATGCGATGAATGATATCTCCGTTTCCTGGACATCCTCTTCTGCAGGGGAAATCGTTACTGGTTCTCCAGATTCTCAAGGTTCACATCAGTTTTCGACGAATACGTTGTCCGCTGGTTTACACACGATTTCTCTAAGTGGGGTGGATACAACGGGACTCACGGGTTCAGATACCATTACAATCCGAGTCAACACACCTCCGACTGCTCCGACTGTTACTCTGGGTCCCGATCCGATCTATGGGGATGGAACACTCACCGCAACAGCCAGTGGTTCCACTGATGATGATGGAAATCCAGTAACGTACACCTATGAGTGGTATGAAGATGGTAATTTACATTCATCGACATTGACAAATGTGGGTGCGTCCAATTTAGATGTTGGAGAAGTATGGACGGTACGGGTGATACCGAATGATGGGTATACCGACGGAACGTATACTGAGGCGAGCATTACCATTTCCAATAGTGAACCAACGTTGACGACCCCTGTGATCTCCAGTTCGAGTGGTGGAATCTACAATGACTCGGTC
>CAJWHX010000219.1 GCA_913040875.1 uncultured Pseudomonadota bacterium
GCGATGGGCTTTAAACCTGCGGTCTCAATAGTCGACGTCGATGGCGACGGTTGGGGCGAGAGTAGCCCAACTTCTGCGACTGCCGGAACAGACTGTGATGATGCCGACGCAGACAAGAACAACAGCGATGTCGACGTCGACGGACTCACCTCTTGTGATGGTGACTGTGATGATTCGGATGCGGAAATTGGGTTTGAGGACTTGGACGGTGACGGATTTTCAAGCTGTCTCGACGACTGTTTCGATTCAGATGCCGATATGGATGGGGATGGAATTCCAGATTCTGCGGCTGTATACCCAGGTGCCGCAAGTCTAGAACCAACACTCTGTACTGCAGATGTCGACGGGGATGGCTATGGTGATGCTCTGGTCAATGACAATTACAACGTTTCTGGCTGCTTCATGCTCGCCCTAGTAGACACGGGCTCCTATTGGGATGCCGCTGATGTGACGGTCACAGTTAATGGAGTAGAGGAGGGTTCGTATACCAACACCTCTGCATCAAGTTCGGGTCAAGAAGAGCTCTTTGAAGTCTGTGTTCCTGGAGCGGCTGTGTTGAATTATACCTGCACCTCCTCATACGACTGCAGTGCTCATACTTTCCGTGTTTACCTAGACTCCAATCGCGATGGCAGCTACGATAGTCTCGTCTATGCTGATGGTTTTGAAGAAACCGGGGTTTCCCCCGTACAAGGAGACGTATTCACGGTACAACTGGCTTCTGTCGATGAAGGGAGTGACTGCAATGATACCGACTCCACAACGATCGGCGATGACGACGGTGATGGATACACATTCTGTACAGAAGATTGTGATGATGCAGATGCTACTGTCAATCCTGATGGCGTAGAAGTGTACTACGACGGTGTTGATCAGGACTGCGACGGTATGTCAGACTTTGACCAAGATATGGACGGAGTTGATATATACGAGGTCGATTGCGATGGGGACGGTGTGGTAGATAGCACCTGTGACTTTGACGGTAATGGAAGCATCGACTGGCGTGGCGGTCGTGACTGCGACGACTCTGATGCGACAACAACCGGAGACGACGATGACGATGGCTTCTTGGTCTGCGGTGACGATTGTGATGATACCGATGTGTCAATCAATCCAAGCATGGATGAAGTGTATTACGACGGTGTCGATCAAAACTGTCTAACGGGCGATGAATTTGATCAGGATGGTGATGGAGACCTTGTGGACATGGTAGACTGTGCGGGTGTCATACAAGCAACCTGTGACTTTGATGGCGATGGCGTAGATGATTTTGTTGGTGGTACAGACTGTGACGATACCTCTTCAGGGCTCAACGGGCTCGATATCGACACAGATGGCTTCACTTCATGTGTGGATGCAAACGGATTGAGCGACTGCGATGATTCAGATGCCAGTACATACCCAGGAATTGCCGTCAACGAACCCTCCTATGATGCATCTGATCTCAGCACTCACTTTTGTGCGACAGATGCAGATGGTGACGGGTACGCCGCAGCCCCATCTTATGGATGCTACACCATTGAAATGACAGATTCTTACGGAGATGGATGGAACGGAAACGCTCTCGAAGTCTATGAAAATGGGATCTGGATGGCTTCCTTCACAAATGAAAACTTAGCAAATGGCTTCTATACTCCAGAAACTGAAACAGCCTCGTATTGTCCATCTTCAGGATTGGTAGAATTTGTATTCTTGGATGGTGAATTTACAGATGAAGTATCCTTTTCTCTCTACTATGATGATGGGGCTAGTGGTGTATTTATCGGTGAAGGAACTGGAGAAGAGCCAAGTACACTCACTTTCATGAGTGTAAACTATGGAGATGGTGACGCTCTCTTCTCGGATCTTTGGGGTTCGGACTCAGATGATTCGGATTCTTCAATCTACTAAAACACCCTGCCGTCTCAAATTGAGAGCCTTCGCTCTTTCATCCGAAGGTTCTCGACTTGTATTTTAGAATCGCGTAGTTATTCCTTATCGATTCAGCTTGGCCCGCATAGCGGCCAATCGTGCTTTCATTTGATCGCTTTTGGAACGAGGATTGGAGTCTTCCGTTGCAGAAACGATTGCTGAGGTTGAGCTGACCTCGATGTTCTTATCTTCGGATACCTGTCCGCCATCCTGTACTGGATTCTCAGACGAGTCTTCGGATACAGGAGATGACGACGATACAAAACTGGACTCTGAAGTGTCGCTTGACGATTCTACTTCGCTAGAATCGTCGGGTATTCCCTCAAGTGAGATCGACTGTATCTTACCATCTACATCATGTTGAGTGTCATCCTTCTCAGATGAAAGCATAACAGAGCTCTCTCTCTGTTGTACAACGATCGTTTCTGGTTGCTCAAACAAACCATCGTCACTGGATTCATATTCCCCATCGAATTCTTCATCAAAACTGACTTGTTCAAACGATGAGTCAGACCAGAACGATGGTATTTCTGATTCATCGATATCCCCGCTCACAGCCCAAGCATCCATCGAAACTTGAACATCTATTGGTGTCGACATATCATGTTTTGCAACGGCAATAGGCTCTGTTGGGGGATCATCGCCTCGGACCACTGTCACCTCCGAATCCGAATCACTGCTCTGAGAATCTTCTTCCTGAAGAACAGACACAATCATGTCTACGGGCTGAACCGTGGCTATTTTGGGTACCGTTTTTTCTTCCGGCTGTGTTTCACTTTCGGAATCTTGATCTGATAGAATCGGAATCGAATGTTGGATCGCACTTATCCTATCGACATTCGACTCCATACGCATCAACTCTTGCATCCATTCAGCAGGGATAAGAGCCTCTACAATTTCTGCATCCAAGGCATGAAGCAAGAGGGTTGCAGTGGTTACATTCCCACCGGTCTTAGAATCTACAATCACAACAGACTCGCCGCTCAATATCAGTTTTTGAATACCTTCCAAGTTGATATATGTAGAAGTACTTGTGTTGTAGAGTCGCCGATTGGGATATTTCTTAATGGTGATCATTCTAGTCTCTGTATTGCTATGCTATACTTGATACTTAACATCTCTGATTTACAATGTGAATCAGATCCAACGGTCGATGGAATTTTTACTGCTAGATTTGTTAAATTACCGCCGCCCTCTACCAACTTAAGGAAGCCAGAATGAGCCAATCTGAGTCCGCTGATTTACTCGCCCGCCTATACAACGAACTCGCGCAACACATTGTAAAGCAATGTGCACAGGAGTTTCAAAAGCCTGAGTTTTTATCTCAACTCAATTTAGAGGATCATTTGGCGCCATCCATTGCAGTCGCCGTTCAGAATGCGTCACAATCCTCTCAGACACAAGAACTTGAACAGCAAGTGTTACTAACAGAACAAATGATTGACGTGTTAGAAGGCGCGCTCCAAGATCATCGTTCTGAACTGGATGCGCTGACGGCTGAAAATACTTCTCTGAAGGGACAGATCGAACGACTCGCGCAAAAGGCAAAGCTGCTCGAAAAGGAAAACACTCAGTTTCGATTGGAAATCGCCAACAATCGAAGCAGCCTGCTCGAGCGACTGAATACTCTTCAAGAAGATGTTGATCGATTACAGCCGTAGATTGGGACGAACTGCTCAGACAACAAACGTCTATTGTAGGT
Organism: uncultured Pseudomonadota bacterium; assembly: GCA_913040875.1. The sequence continues at coordinate 3,614 of CAJWHX010000219.1, forward strand.
CCAACTCACCTTTACAGTTGTCGTCATCAATCGCCATCCAATCACTGCCTGAGTATCGCATTTCGACCATTCCGACAGGTTCACCTTTGTCAGAGTCGTCGATCCCACCAACATTTTTACAGCCACCTTCAACGACCTCACCATCTGGATACTCAATCTCACAGTACAGACTGGTCCAGACCATGTCTAAGTAGATGTTCTGGTCACCCACGAGAGCCGTTTGTTCCGTGTTAAAATCATACTTTAAGTCGGCATGAAACACAACAGATTCACCACCAAATGTGGTCTGTTCATCGTAAGAAAAGAGCATCTCTCCGTCAAATTCAAAACGCCCATCTTCCACGAATTGTGCTATCACATCATAAGTGCGATCTTGACAGTCAAACTCTCCCGTCCATGTACCCTGCAAAGTGTCACGACACCCCATCATGAGTAAACTAGAACAAAGAACACTATATCGTACGATCCGCATTGGTCATCTCCATGTCAACTGAGTACATGTACTGTATACCCTATTTTAACGCATTCACCCCTCTCTAGAAATGAAAAAAACAAAGTCTTGCCCCAATTGTACGACTCCTATAGAGAACTCCGAAACAGAATGTGATATTTGTGGATGGTCTTCCCTGGCCAACTCACAGATTGACCTCCGCGCGGCTCTACCTGTATTTTTACCAATGTTGGGTGGAACTTTCGTGATGGGATCAGCCCAAACAGAAAAGGGTAGAGATCCCGATGAAGATGAGCATCTAAAATCTGTAAATAAATTTTGGGTCGCCAATGTTGAGGTCACTCAGCGTCTCTATGCTCTTGTGACAAGACACAATCCAACCATGGACAAGCATCCTTTGAAACCTGTTGCCTCAATTACTTGGTGGGAGGCCGTTCATTTCTGCAATCGTCTCTCCTCTTTATTGGAATTCGATCTCGTATACAACAATCTGGATACATCAAATCCTACCGCCAACCTAGCCAGCAATGGCTTTCGATTGCCAACGGAAGCAGAATGGGAGTGGATGGCAAAACATCACGCCGTAGCCGTTCCTCCACATCGGGAACAAACAAACTGGACCACTGTCCCAACAAATCCAGCGCAAAAGGAAATGCAGTGGGTTCTCGGAAATGTTTGGGAAATGTGCTGGGATCTGTATACGCCCTATACCAGCAATTCACCAGACATCCCGGATGATGTTCCACCAATGGCGCGAGTTGCCCGAGGCGGATCATGGGTTGATGGTATTGATATCTTCCGTCCCGCCAATCGTGCATTTATCGACTCCAATAGTCGTACGGATACCGTCGGTTTTAGATTGGTTCGATCCACTCTTTTTGGCTCTCGTTCTCCAAATAGGATATAGTTGATTGTTCACAAATTTGAGGTACACATGTATTTATTGATCGCCCTACTTGCCTGTGGTGGAGACGACACCACCCCAGCCACAGATGCTCCGCAAATAGAAACCAATGCCGGCACAAACAATGCTCCGAATATGCAAAACGGAGGAGAAGGTAACGGTCAGCCGCAAGGTCAAGGTCAAGGTCAAGGTGGCATGGGACAAGCAGCTGGTGGTCAGGGTGGTCCTGAAGGTCAAGGGAATCCTGAAGGTCAAATGGACGGTCCTGGTGGAGATATGAACGCTCCCAACAACGGTGAAAATATCGGTGCAGCCGTTCCTCCGGAAGACGGTGATAATATCGGAGATCCCAATATCCCGCCCGACACCATAAACCAAACGGCTGGGAAAGATGGACAAACATCACCTCAACAAATGGGAATGGGAAGTGCTGAAGGTGGGCAACAAGAACCCAAAAAGAAACCGCCCACATTCATATTCAATGCTCAAAGCGACGACAGTGGTCCCCTCTACAAAACTGCCGATGGAGACTGCTTTGTGCGTAAAAATTGGGACCAGCCCAACGACGGTACCATGGGAGAGACTGAAGCCCGTGACTGTCCGCCACAAATGGCATCTGATGCGTGGGCAAACTGTCCAAATGGTCGACTCGTAAAACACAACGTCGGTGACAAAGAAGGAACCTGTGAGTGTGAGCCCATTGAACGTGGCGAAGCCAAAGTCATCGACTGTCCATAACGAACACCGTCGTGCGCAAGCGTAAAGAAAACCTTTCCAAAGCGTACAATCTTTCCTTGGAGCAAGTGGAATGGGCCTATGCGCTCTCTATCACTCTGACAGACTTTGACTCACTGTTAATTGACAGGCAACTCTCGATATTGTCTACCCTATGTGGTCCACCCATCGGAGAGGGTATCGATGGGTTCTCCACACTGTTTCATTTATGGGAGGACACTTCTACACTGAGTCCAGAAGTAACCAGCTGGTTGCTGCAAGGATTGAGTCAACCTGAGGCAAGTCAAACCTTCTTTGCTTGTTTAGAACTGTTTCAAGAGGAAGATGTAGAACGGGCTAAGCTGAATGTTCAGGCAGAAGTCTATGCTCACTCCATACTGTCCGATGAATTAGAGTCTCGTGCGGATGTTGAATCCATCATCGGTTCTGCTGATCCATGGAGACCTGACACTGTAACAAACGGTCACTTGCTGCTCCGAATT
>CAJWHX010000220.1 GCA_913040875.1 uncultured Pseudomonadota bacterium
AGAATACCGAAGTTCACAGACAGGCTCAACAGACCCATTCGCGAGTAGGAAATGATACACAACCCTTGATGAGCCACCATCTAGAGTGAGTTCCCACCAACCTTGCGTCGGTACCTGACTCCCTTCAAACAATCCGGGAAAGTCCTTGTAGGTACCAGTATTAAACGCTTTGTCTAAAGTCGCAGGAGATAATGGGGATTGCCCATGCAATCGATCAACTTGCTCCTGCAGTGTTGCCGTAAACTGTTCTTCAAGCATCACCTTTTGGGTCAGACCGTGATCCATTCCAGATTGCCATTGGTAAAGGTCTTCTGCAGGAGCTCCTCCGCCACCCGTTCCAACGTGGAGAGTTCCATAGGGACCGTTTGGTAAAATGACTTGATTTGCGTGACCACCACCGAAGAATACTCCGCGGAGTTTCAACATATCTAAGGCACCTTCTACATAAGAAATCAGTTCCTCAGGATTTCCCTGGGGGTTCATTTTTGGGGAACTCCCTGCAAGGTTGTACCATGGCTGATGTACAAAGACAAAGACTGCCTCGAAGTCTCCTTTGGTGACCTCATCAAGCCACAATAGTTGTTCATTCCATCGACTGGTCAAGGCATCTTTGTTTGCATCTAAAAATAGCATCCGCCATTTGACTCCATCCGTTACCACATCAAAGTACGACCATGAGCCCACACGATTGTACCCGATATCGGTTCCCAATTCTGGAAATAGATACTCTGTATTCATTAACTTTGTATCTTTTAAAGCCTCGTACTCTCCGATTACCGGTTGAACTGCTTGTTCTGGAATGAGAGACAGCTGGTCCTTCTCAAAGCGCTTCCAATCCTTCTTTGAGCCACTTTTCACCATATCACCAACAAAGACAACACAATCTGGAGAAGACTGTGCGACATTCTTGAGTAGTGATTTTGTAACGCCCTTGGTTTTACCGATTCTGCCGGCTAAGGAATCATTCTTTACGTCCATTGGTCTGGTGTTACCCAAAATGGCAAACCGATAACTATCGGCCTCGTTCTGTTGTGCTTCTTTACCACATAACGAAACAGCATGGGCCATCGAAAGACCAAACAACATCGAAAAGATAAACACCCTACACTCCTCTTTTACTACACAGGTAACTCATTGTGCACATATTGTTATTCCACCAAAGATGGACTTAGCGTCAATCTACGGTAACTGACTTAGCCAGGTTACGGGGTCTGTCGATGTTTCTATCCAGTGCAAGCCCCGCTTTATATGCAAGCAATTGCAATGGCAACACCGTTAAAAATGCACTGCAGAGATCCATGGATTCCGGAACTGAAATTGAGACATCTCCGTGCTCTGCAATGTCATCACCTTCCGTATGTATCAAACAAATTTTTGCTCCCCGTGCCTTACACTCTTGAAGATTCGACAATGTTTTTTCTTTAAGGTGATCATTTGGTGCGATGACAATCACTGGAGTTCCATCTTCAATAAGCGCAATTGGACCATGCTTCAATTCTCCACTTGGATATGCAATACAAGGAATATACGCCACTTCCATCAACTTGAGTGCTCCTTCTGATGCTACATGAGAAGATACACCCCGTCCTAGAAAGATGGTGCAGTTACTGTCGCACACCCAACGGGTAACTTTATCCAATGCTTCGGAGATGGGTGATGACCCATCTTTTGTACGTTCCAAAAATTCAGAGACTTTGTCTGGAATCGCAGACAATTCACGGGCAAAATTTTGCCCCTCATGTATCGACATGTGTCTGACACGTGCAGCCTGCAATGCAAAGAGGGCGAGTGCAGCAACCATATTGGAAAAGGCCTTTGTAGATGCGACGGACATCTCCGGTCCAGAGTGGATGTATCCCCCACGTCCACACCGACGTGCAATGGTCGACCCCACTACATTTACAACCCCCATTACCGTACCGCCCTTCAGTTGGATTTCTTTCAGAGCCCCCAATGTATCTGCTGTTTCACCGGACTGAGTCACGGCAAAAAATAACTGTTCTGGCGTTACAATCGGGTTTCGATGCCGATATTCACTTGCAATAACGGCTTGTGAAGAGATTCGAGCCAACTGTTCGATGATGCTCGCCCCAACACTCGAAGCGTAATAAGAGGTTCCGCATCCGAGCATCAACACTTGATTTAGACTGTGCATACGACCGGGTTCGATTTCCAAACCACCGAGTTTGGCTGTCCCTGTATCAAAATCAAGTCTTCCCCTCAAGCATTGCCTCAACGCTTCGGGTTGTTCGTGAATTTCTTTCAACATAAAATGAGGGTAATCGCCCTTTTCACCGGTTCCCCATTCCTCTTCAAGCATTTCAATATTCGACTGCCCAGTTCCCCCGTCCAAACGGTAGACCTCTGCATCTCCACTATAGATGTGCGCAAGGTCTCCATCATTTAAAAATATTACCTGTCTCGTATGAGGTGTTATGGCGTGGGGATCGGAAGCCAAATACATCGAAGGTCCATCAAAACCTATGACCAATGGCGACCCATTTCTAGCGGCGAAGATTTCATCGGGGCGGTCAGCAAACATGACCGCAACGCCCCATGTACCACGGGCAAATCTCAACGCTGCTCGTATGGATTCAAGAGGATTCCCTTTTGTATCTGGAGATGCATTCTTTTCGCCGAAGGCAGAGTCTCCATTGTATAGATTGGCTACCAGATGAGCGATGACTTCCGAATCTGTTTGAGAGACAAATGAAAAACCAGACTGAACCAGTTTATGCTTGAGTTTGGAAAAGTTCTCGATGATTCCATTGTGTACAAGCACTACACTTTTGCAAGGAGACAAGTGAGGATGAGCATTATCGACGGTCACACCACCATGCGTAGCCCAACGAGTATGAGCGATACCAGCACCTTTTGTCTGACCGAGATCCACAATCTTCTCAAGTTCTTGTACGCGGCCGACTTCCTTAGAAACGTAAAACCCATCTTCTGTATGAACAGCTATACCTGCAGAGTCGTACCCTCTGTACTCCAGTCGTTGCAGACCTCTAATGAGTAAGTTTGCAGTATTTTTAGCCCCGATGTAACCAATGATTCCACACATATAATGCTCCTACCCCTTACAATTGCCAACACTTTAAAAGCAAACAACCGAACAACTTAGTCTATTAAACGTCTGTTATGTAACCGTTTGCTATAGACTATGACGGCAAATGATCTGAAGAATTAAAATAATTTCGCAAACATTTGCTCAAAAAGAGGAAATTTATTTGGCGAATCAGTTTTGTCTTTTTGTGAATAATTCTACTGCTAAGTCTGGTACCAGCCCTTGTACTGTCCCGCCATTCAACACAATTTCTTTCATAAGAGAGGACGAAACAAATACAGAATCTGTATCTGACAACAGCAAAATGGTTTCAATCTCTGGTTGTAAATGTCGGTTCGCACGTCCCAAAGTAGCCTCGAACTCATAGTCTTGAGTATTTCGAAGCCCTCGAATGATGGTGGTTGCAGATTTCTCCATACAATATTGAACCAACAGTCCTTGAAAAGTATCAACCGCAATGTTGTTGATTGATTCCGTTACGGAGAAAATGATATCCTTACGCTCCTCTATCGAAAAATATCCCGACTTGGCAGGATTTACTCCAATTGCGATGATCAACTCATCAACGAGTTTTGCGGCTCGTATGGCAATGTCCAAATGTCCATTGGTGAAAGGATCAAAGGACCCCGCATATACCCCGACTCTCTTTTGACGTGGGGTATCCCCCTGCTGATTAGACTCTTTACCCTTCACACAGCCTCCAATTAACGTACCACTAGTTTTGTTATGCTGACATCGACTATTGTATGTAACTCAATCAAATGGTAAACTCTATCCAACGGGAAACACAAGCACGGTTCATATGTATATGTGCGTATAATTGAAGCGGAGAACAGCATGTCAACAGCATCCATCATCATTATTGGGGATGAAATCTTAGCCAACAAATTTGTAGATGAGAACACCCCTTACCTATTGAATCGCTGTTCAACTTTACATCTCGACGTTTTGAGTGTGCAAATTATTCCCGATGACCTCGATCGTATTGCTTCAACTGTCAAAATCGAAAGCGAGCGCAGTACCTACGTCTTTACGACTGGCGGCGTGGGACCAACACACGATGACATAACCTTTGAAGGTGTTGCAAAAGCGTTTGATCTCCCACTTGAGCGTCACCCTACATTGGTATCCATGATAAATCAATATGATTCCACCGGAACGATAAAAGAAGCCGCTTATCGAATGGCTGATGTACCAAAAGGAACCGAATTAATTCCAACCTCTAGAGGATTTCCACAGATTAAAATTCAGAATGTGTTTATCTTTCCAGGTGTCCCAAGGCTGCTTCAGTCTAAGTTCGCAGCCATCGAACATCTATTAATCGGTCGTGAAAAATACCATGCCAAAGTCTACCTCAACACCTACGAATCTCCTATCGCATCAGCTTTATCGAGTGCACAAGACCGAAATCCAGATGTTAATTTGGGTAGCTATCCAAGAATGGGTGAAACACCCAGTCTTATTCTCACAGTCCAAGGATACGACGAAAAAAGAGTGTCCCAAGTCAAACTCGAACTCGAATCAATATTCAACAACTACTTGGACCCTGGTTCTTACGAGCACACTAGAATGTGATTGAATCGAACTTCGTCTAGAATAAAGACAATTGTTGATTCTTGGACTGTTCCATTACTTTCGTTGCCAGTGTAGAGATTCCAACAGAGGCTCTCTCTTCGATGGTGTACCAGCGAATTGTTTTATACGCCTCTAGAGCCGAAGACAACAACTCAGATTCAATATCTAAATCTGTCGAAATAGAACACTCCAATACACGAATGTGCAGTTTTTTATGGGTTAATATGTGAATGATGGTTCCTCGATCCACCCATTTATTGCCATTTACAGAACGAAGTCCCTCTGGTAAATTCAAATCGGACCACATATTGGCATCCAGAGTCTGAGTCGTATCATGAACAACCAAACAGGGCTCAACCATTCCACCGTACAACGCTTCTGAATGACGCTGTGCAAGACACAATGTTTCTTTGTGCGTTTGTGCTCGAAGCAGAAGTGCTACATAATGTTCTTCTTTTTTTGCCTTCTTTTTTTTGACCACTGGATAGTCTGTTGTTCGATCTTCAATGTAAGCCTTACAATGGACTTGAATTGGGCATTGGACACAATCGGGGCTTTTCTTACACTTCGAAGATCCCAAGTCCATCAAAGCCTGATTGAAGTCCCCACATCGACCATCCGGTAACAGAGGCTCTATAACCGTCCACATCCGCTTTCTATCTCCTCCATCACAATGGATTCGGCTTAGTACTCTGTGTAAATTCCCATCGACGGCTCCAACATTGAGGTCAAATGCCATCGAACCAATGGCACCTGCGATATACTCACCGACTCCGGAGAGAGCCCGAATTTCCTTTAATGTATTTGGAAACGCTCCCTGTTCAACAATCTGCTGTGCCGCTTTATGTAAGTTTCGTGCACGAGAATAGTAGCCAAGTCCAGACCACATTGCCAGTACGTCATCCTGTTTGGCTGCTGCGAGAACATCTACCGAGGGAAACTTCTGTAAAAATGCATTGTAGTACGGAATGACTGTATCAACACGGGTTTGCTGAAGCATGACTTCTGATACAAGAGTACCATAAGGGGTTCGATCATCACGCCAAGGCAAAGAACGTTTGTGTTGATCATACCATTCTAGAAGGTCATCGGTTAAAGGATGTGACATGACTGGCGGTCCTCCAATATCCAATAGAGAAGTTGTATTTGTTCCAAGTATCCTTGAACACAGTATATCTTGGATGGTTGCGCTCTTCTGTTTATTCATAGCCTTCAAACAGTATAGACAAAATCAGTCGCTATGGAAAATTAGATTTTTTGCTGTATTGGGCAGTATTTCATTGATAACCAGTCCTTGGTTGGGATCGATTCGTACTGCAGTATTCGGAGCCTATCCAACGATTGACAAAGAAGGCTCCCTGTTATTTTTTGAACATGGTGTTCATCATCTGTGGTTTACAAATCCAACCATGCCAATTGAAGACACCGGATTGACCTTGATAGGCATTCACGTCGGACATCTTTGGATAACAGAACTGTTGTCTATGGCAGTTCCCACGTTTGTAGCCTTCAACATACAGGCG
>CAJWHX010000221.1 GCA_913040875.1 uncultured Pseudomonadota bacterium
CCCGAACAACAAATCTCGCGCGCGAGCTGCATTCTTAACGAGATTGCTGGTCTGCGATGATATTTTGAGTACAGCCGTTACAAGTCCGAGTTCATTACAAGTGGATGCACAGAACATTGATGACTTTGTCCGGACAGACCCTGGTTGTCTCTCTTGCCATCAGACCTTAGATCCAGTGGCGGCATCTCTGTATGGTTTCTGGCAGCACGATATGCACGATGTGGTTGAACTCTCTATATACCATCCGGAACGAGAGTGGGATGGAGAAAGAGATCTGCAACTGGATATGGCTTGGTACGGGAAACCCATATCTGCTCCAGCGGAATTGGGAGAGCGAATAGCAGCCGATGAACGCTTTTATCCTTGTGCCGTGTCAAGTTTGGCAGAGCGACTATGGCGTAGACCTGTGTTGAGTATCGATGAAGGACGCATTGAAACGATTGCCCATCAAGTGTCGCAACAAGATGGTCGGTATAGAGATATTTTCAAGGCGTTATTGAAGTCTCCAGAGTACCAAATTTCGATTCCGAGCGATCCTGACGATGAACGAAGTGCTTCGACAGCAAAAATGATGACGGCACATCAAATACAACATTCAATACAAGAACTCACAGGTTTTGAGTGGACGGACTCTTCGTTGAATCTGCTTGATAATGACGAGTGGGGGTACAGAATGTTGTTGGGAGGGATTGATGGCCGGTCGACGACGCAATGGTTGGAGGCTCCGTCCGCAACTCGCCAGTTGACGTTGAAGCGGTTCTCGCAGTTGGCTGCAGAGCACGCAGTGACAGAAGCGATAGAAGTGAATGGTCATGATTTGTTTCTTGGTCAGAACCCGTTGGATATCAGTGCTGATGAAGAACTGTTTACAGCCATTGTAACCAGCTGGAGACTCCGATTGATGGGTGAGGCACCGAATCAAATCGAGATGGGAATGCTTCAAGAGCGGTTCGCAGAAGCTGAGGGTGCATTTGGACGTGAAACGGCATGGACATTGATGCTATCCATATTTCTACGTAACACCAACACTTGGTTGTATTGATGCAGAACAAGAATCGAATCAGTCATCGAATCAGTCGTAGGTCGTTGTTGAAAGGGGGGCTTGGGCTTTCGTTATTGCCATCAATGACTCCACATTCAGCGATGGCAAATGAAGATGAGCGTCGTTTTTTGTTTGTGTTTGCCGAAGGTGGCTGGGACCAGTGCCACATTTTTGCCCCCCTTTGGAGCAACTCTCAAATTGATATGGAGCGAGATTCTAGTCTGGGACAGGTGGGGAATATACAGTACGTAGATTCTCCGATCAAGCCTGCTGTAGGTGAGTTTTTACGGGCTTATGGGCATCGTACATGCTTCGTCCATGGGATTGGTGTTCGTTCAGTTGCCCACGATACGTGTTTGAGACTGATTTGGGCTGGTACCAGTAATGACCGTTGCAACGATTGGGCGAGCATTATTGCCTCTCAAAGTCAGTCGGAATATTTGTTGCCGCATGTGGTCCTTTCAGGACCAAACTACTCCTCCGATTATTCCTCGTATGTTTCTCGTGTGGGGGCGAATGGTCAACTTGGTCTTCTGTTACCACCAGAGAATTTTACATCGAGTACCATTGATACATTTGAAGATGCTTGGTTGGCACAGGTTCAAAGTACCCCTGATGCCGCGTCTGAACGATTCCTTGCGCTTCAGCAGCGCGCTTTGGTTGCCGAGGCTAATTTACAGTCAATTCAAAATCTAGACAGCACCCTTAATTTATTAGAAACAGGGGAAGGCAACGATTTAGCATTGGATATTCAGAGAGCCATTGCACTGTTGGGCAACAATGTCTCAAGGTGTGTCAGTTTGAAGCACGAAGGGTTTCAAGGGTTGGGGTATGATTCTCATGCTGCAAATCAGGTTCAAAGTCAAAATTTACAAGAGCTGTTTGGTGAACTTACGTTGGCTCTGCGTATTGTTGAAATGCAATATCCACTGTTGTACAACAATTTAACTGTGGTGGTACTGTCCGAAATGGGTCGTTTTCCAAAACTCAATCAGCGACAAGGAAAGACACACTGGATGCATACCTCCGCAATTTTGATTGGGTCTGGTGTTCAAGGTGACCATATGGTTGGTGCCTACAACAATGATTGTATGTCCTCTCCAGTGGATCTGGTTACAGGCGGAGTAACAGACAACGGAGTGTTGATGAAACCCGAACATTTAGGGGCTACACTATTGCAATTGGCTGATGCAAACCCCATTGATCACATCCAAGATGTTCCTCCGATATTAGGAGCACTGCTGTGATTGTTCTTTGGCTGGCGTGTACGCAAGAAGATGTCTCTCCTGGTTTAGACGTTCGACGTTTTCAAACGGCTTTGGTCGATCTTGAAAGCAATGTGAATCGGGGTTTTGAATCCGGATTGCCCAGTATGTTTCAAGTTGGGAATACCTATATTGAGACCATAACAGAATGGGGGGATGATCAGTGTCCCAATCTCACTGTACAGTTCAGCGGCGTTGATGGTCATTGGGTGGATGATTGTGTGACTTCTTCAGGGAATCGATTCTTTGGCTTCGCGACATTCTCTGCATTGGCCGTTCAACAAGAAGATGAGATGGGAAATGGAGGTATTTTCTCCTCTGTATGGGGGTCTTTTGATGCCATACACAGTAGCGGTGAGACTCGAACCATTGGTGGTCTCGGTCAGATAGCATTGGCAGATCGCGATGGTGGTTTCGATATGAATCTCCGAGGATCATTTTGGTTGGACAGCGACAATCTTTGGATGCAAGAAGGGTCGAGTTCCTTTGAACTGCACGGCAGTATCTACGAGAGGATCGAGTTTACAGGCGGGGTTCACTACCCGAATGCTACGATTGTCTTTGACAATACCATTTATGATATCGATCAATGTGGCGGTACGGCTTATGGGAAACTCAAACTTCGTGACGCATCTGGGTATTGGTTTGATTGGCAGAAGATTGCTTGTGAAGATTGTGCCATCGTTGGATGGGAAGGCTATAGTGTTGGCGAGATTTGTATTGGAGATGCCTTAGATGATGCTATACAAGCGTTGATTGATGACTCTCGCGAATGGATAGAACAGGAGTAGTATGCCTACAATCACCGAAATCTCTATGCCACAACGCTTTATCCAGTCTGCTCTAGCCAATGTGGACCTCGCACACTGGTTTGTGTGGTCCCACGGTATTTGTGTAGGATATTGGGATGAGACAGAGGGTACACATTCTGTTTGTTGCTGGTGGACAACGCTCGATCGTTCTTATCTCTTTCAAACAGAATCCATTATGGATGTTTGTGTTGATGATCATCAGATTGCCATCCTATCATCTGAAGGCTTTCACATCTGGGATGGTCAGTTGGTTGTCGACAGTTATAGTACCCCAGCCGAAAAATGGCGGAAGGTATATATTGGGACTTGGGGAGTCGTTGGATTTGTAAACCATGGGTATCATCTTTGGATGAAGTCTACTCAGTCCGTACATCGACTTCCTACAGGGGTTCAAAAGGTGTGGGCAATGGGTCATTCAAGTGATCAAGAGGTGCTTTGGTCTCATTGGGGACAGTTCTTTTTGTACAACCATCGCCATGGACAAACGACTGCCTTAGAGCCTTTTAAAGACACTATGGATACATGGATAGCCTTACGAGGTGGATGGTGGGTAGCCGTTTATGAACATTCATTGGTGGCTTGGCACAGGAGCAGGAGCGTTCTACGATTTGACAATATGGACATTATGGATGTGTCGATTCGAGCCTCTCAGACCAGCATTCTAATTTTGCTCGCTTCGGGACAGGTTCTAGAGTGGCGTCCACAAGAAGACCCAGTACCCAAAGAGATTGCTGAGGTGGAAGGAGATTTCTTTATTGGAGATGGGATTGCTTTTAACGATGGTGAAATTGAGTATCTCATTTGAGATTTTTATGGTTGTAAAGTGAATAAACGAGTCCCGATGGTCGTTTCCTAAGTACACCGTCATCAACGTTGCAAAAATGGGTGTTTTGGATTACGATTGTATGATGGTTCTAGACCATATCTTTACTTAAGGAGAGACCATGATTGCGTTGTTTGCATTTATGTCATTCGGATTTGCCAACCCACTTGATGATCATTTGGATAAAATTTCTGACAAGTATAAAGGAGTTACCGGTATTAAAGCCTCGTTTATACAAGAAACGTCCAATCCGTTTCTACCCAAACCTGTCATTCAAGAGGGGTTTGTACACATTTCAAAACCCTCCTTGCTGCATTGGGAGTTTCAAAAACCAATGGAACAGCATTTCTATGCCGATGCTGAAAAGATAACCATCTGGTCTCCTGTACAGAATCAAGTCATCATTTCGTCCAATCAGCAAAATGACGACATATCCGCTCTGTTGACCGATTTACCCAGTTTGCAAGAGAAGTATGTAATTCAGCTTGTCGAGAACGAAGAAACGCCGAGCATGGTTCAATTTTCGTTACAACCCAAAGAAGAAAACCCACTTGCGCAGGGAGATTTTTCTCTATGGTTTGACAAGACCAGCTATGTTTTACAGCGGGTAGTTGTGAAGACAGAGAACGCTTTAACGACTGTAAAGTTTGCAAACATGTCCCTCAACCCAAAGTTTGAGGACAGTGAGTTTGTATTTGTTCCCCCAAAGGGAGCGGATATTCAAGACTCTCGGCAGTAAGACTAGAGGAGGCACCATTGCCCAATAATACTCAAAAGGTACACTTCGTCAGTCTCGGGTGTCCCAAAAATAGAGTAGATTCTGAGGTGATGCTCGGTCAGTTGGACAGTGATTATGAGTTAACCGACAATGCAGATGGCGCCGACGTTATTGTAGTCAATACATGTTCTTTTATTCAATCAGCCACTGAAGAGTCCATCGAAGTCATTTTGGATATGGCTCAGAAGAAGGCTGAGGCCAGCTGTCAAAAACTGATCGTGACGGGGTGTATGGTCCAACGATATGGTCAAAGTCTTGAAGGGGAGCTTCCAGAGGTAGATTTCTTTTTGGGGACAGGCGAGTACCACCGTTTTGGAGAAATACTTCAGGTTAACACGCGGACACAGCGAAGTTTTGTGGATACACCGAGGTATATTCATCCTGGGTTTGCCAATCGTGTTCCGTCATGGAAGTCGCACTCTGCTTATTTATCAATATCCGAAGGATGCAATCACCGCTGTGCCTTTTGTGTCATTCCAACCTTGCGAGGGAAGTACCGTTCTAGAACCATCCCTTCATTGGTGACAGAGGCTGAGCAACTGGTCTCTCAAGGCGTTAAAGAATTGAGTTTAATCTCACAAGACTCTACGGCATATGGTCTCGATTTGAAAGATGGTTCTGATTTGGGACAATTGTTGAGAGCCTTAACTCCCATTGATGGGCTTGAATGGCTTCGTCTACATTATGCATACCCGATTGGTTTATCGGAATCATTGCTTCGTTCGATTGCTGAAGAGGAGAAGGTTTGTTCGTATATTGATATTCCATTACAGCACGCTTCTGGAAATATGCTTAGACGCATGCGCCGGGGGGTGACGCAAGCCGGTCAGGAGCGTATATTGAACCGCATACACACATTTATTCCTGACGCAACCATTCGAACAACGTTTATGGTGGGGTTCCCAGGTGAGACACAGGACGACTTCAATGTGCTAAAAGACTTTATTGAGGCGCAACGGTTTGATAGGGTAACGGTGTTTACCTATTCTCAAGAAGACGGGACGGAAGCGACTACGATGGAACAGCAGATCGAGGACCATATCAAGATGGAGCGTCAAACGGAGATTGTGAGTTTGCAAACGGACATCTGCAGGGAGAAGAATGAAGCCTATATTGGTAAGGTGGTACCCATCCTGGTCGATGGCGTTTCTGAAGACCATGAGTGGGTTCAAGTCGGACGGATGGAGACGCAAGCCCCTGAAGTAGATGGGCAAGTCTATATTGACAATTCTGATCTCACCACTATTGAGCCTGGAGACTTTATTCAAGTACAGATCACTCAGGCTACGGAGTTGGATCTGGCCGGTGTTATCGTTTCTGAATTAACCGATGAGAACGACCTTGATACCTGAGGTTTCAATTGTTTTTCCTGCATACAACGAAGCAGAGAATATAGCAACGGTCGTTGACGACTTTGCTACGATGCTCA
>CAJWHX010000222.1 GCA_913040875.1 uncultured Pseudomonadota bacterium
ACCGGAATTCGCTCTGTACCGCGTAAGATGTAGACTTCACGAAGGTTTGCACTGGACGAAGCACCACCAGCAGCGGAGACCGCTTCTGTTAAGGTAATCCCCTTCTTCCACGGAATGTTGCCTGGTTTTTCGACTTTTCCATTCACCACAACATACTGCCCTTCAGTAACGTAAATCACATCACCACCCTTGAGTGGGATGGATCCGGTACCGCCACGAAGCATCTCCTCTAGATCCACGACAATCTTCTCACCTGTGACCCGAGATATCTTGACTTGTTTATCGCCTTTGATTGCTGAATCTGCCCCTTCAGCATGGGCTAAGGCTTCGGCGAGATTCATGCTCCCCTTCATTGCAAACGTTCCTGGCTTCTCAACAGCACCCAGTACATGAATCATTTGAGACCCATAGTCGTGTACGCGTAGTTTCACATGTGGATTTCGAATGTACTGTGTCGCCAGCAATGTTTGGAGAGACACGGTTGCCTCCTCAAGGGTCTGACCACTCACGTCAAAACTTCCGATGAGAGGCATTTCAATCACACCACTTGAAAATACAAAATACTCACCAGAGAGGCTCTCTTCCTTTTTTTGGCCCGCCCACACAACAATCTCAACGGTGTCTCCCTCTCCAATTCGGTAACTGCTTTCGATTTCCTTGGCTGACAGTACTTCATCGGCAAATGCTCTGGGAATAAATCCCATCGTCAATGAGAGCAGTATTGAAAATGTGTGAAGTCTAGGTATCATTTTGCGGTTCTCGCTTATGGTTGGTGGTATCGATCCGATAGATACAATAAAGATACAGTTCAGTACCCAATAACGCACATCGACCACTTTTTCATTCCCTGAAGGTTAATGGAACTTCTCAAACCACACAATCTGATCGTCCTTCTGGTTTCCACTTTGCTACTGGCGGGGTTGTTGGGAGCCGTTTTGTTCCAAGCTTGGGCCTATCCATTTGCACTGCTGTTGCTGTTGGTTGGCGTGATCGCATTTTTACAGTACCCAAAGCGCACCTTCATCTTTTTGTTGTTCATTCGCATCATCATGGATCTGCTTCACTTCTTACCATCGGTTGGCGGACTCAACATCCTCGAACTTTTTTCGGGTGGTTCTACACTGTTGTGTTTAATTTTAATTGGACATCGATTCACTAATGACATTGAGCATCATCCTACCATCCACTTGTTTTTCATCTGGAATTTCACCCTTGTATTTCAATTGTTCAACTCCCCATATACCCTTGGCAGTGCAGTCGACTTCCTAAAAAGCTTCTCCCCTGTCCTCCTGTTGCCTCTGTGCTCATCCATATTGATACAGCGTGGAGATGGACTCAACATCATGAAGTATCTTGCTTGGGCAGGGGCTGTGCCCGTTCTGAGTTCACTGTACTTCTTAGCAACGGGTCAGATGAATGATCCAGATATGGTGTTGCATGGAATCCCTAGATTGTTGGGAGGCTACAAGAACCTACGACATCACGGTCTGATCATGTTGATCATCGCTCTATTGGGCGTTTTTCAATGGTCCATCGCAGAGACTCGACGGATGAAGATCCTGTGGATAGGATACACCATAGGCGCTTCTTTGTGTCTCTACCTCACCATGATTCGTTCCTCTCTGTTGCCATTTGTCATTGCCATTGCAATTTTCAGCTGGCTCACAGATCGAAAATGGATCTTATACATCCTTGGCGCATTGGTGGTCGTTGGGATTTTCACCAGTGAGACTTTACAAGAACGCTTTAAAGACTTCATCTTAATCTTTACCCTATCAAGAGAAACCGATATGGATCAGCTGGCTAAACTTGGGTCCGGTCGGTATGCTTTGTGGACGAGCTCTTTTGAAGCATGGATGAACAAGGGTGTTCTGAGTCAAGCGATTGGGCTTGGATATGGTGCCCATACAGAACTTACCAATTCCGCATTCTTTGCCTTTGACGCAGCCTCAAACAAAGATCTTGACCCACACAACGACGTATTGTATTTGTTGTATGATTTGGGTCCGTTATCTCTATTCGCCTATGGTGGGATGACGTGGATGGGCATTAAAACCTGTTTGAGATTAACTGCTCTGGGACGCACTTGGCAAGAGAAACATATGGGGGCCATGTGCGCATGCGCCATGATTGCACTGACCATCAACAATCTTATCAGCAATGGTACAGTGAAACGGGTCACCATCGGATGGATGTTCTGGATCTTTGCTGGCATCGCATACGGCACACTCAAACACTATCGACTGGTGGAATCGCATAGGGACCAACCGGGTAGAGACCAACAGAATCAATGATGCTATGATTGTTGATTGTTGATTGTTGCACCATCGACTGTTGGTCTATCCCGCTGATGTCTCCATCGAGTCGAGGGTCTGATCAAATACTATACTCTCACATTGTCTCAGTGCCAACAGCAGCATCTGTACGAAAGAACGTTCTAACACATCCAATACGCCATCTTCTTCCAGCCAAGACACACGAACAAGCACTCCTTCTCTCAGATGATGGGCATCTGTTTGAACCCCTTGTAAATGTGTACCATTGCGCTCGATACTCTGTAAGTGAACGCGAGACTCACCATCCACTTCGATCGATACATCCCAATGCATCTCGCTCACAATTTTCTTCAAGATCTCCATCGCATCATTGGGCGTTTCAACCTCAGCCAATGCCTGTGTCAGCGTCGACATTGTATCCAATGCCGTCAATCCTTCAGACTGTACCTTCTTCATTACCGTATTTCGGCGTTGATTGAAGATAATCTTGTGATACCCCAACGCTCGAACCGCAATCGCCAATCCTACCATCACCGATAGCAGAACCAATGCATCCAACTTATCCCCAATAAAGATATGTGCCAGAGCCAAACCCTCGAAAGCTATCGCGCCGACAATGAGAAGTAATACCGATTGATTTTGTGAATACCCTTTGCGCAAAAGAATGTGGTGGATGTGGTACTGATCAGCCGTAAATATGCGTTTCCCAGCAAGTGCACGGCGTACTATTGCCATCCCCAAATCAAAGATGGGCAAGCCCAGGATGAGCAAAGCGGCCACCAATGAAAATACTGCCGAGGATTTTTGGGTAAAGTGAACCGATATCACAGACAAAATAAAGCCCAATGACATCGACCCCGTATCGCCCAAAAATATGGATGCAGGATTCAGGTTGAAACGTAGGAATCCCCCTAATCCACCGAGCATAGAAACCAAGATCAAACAGGCTACGGCTTTATCTTCAATTAAACACATGAGAAACAGTGTTCCGGCGGCAAGAGAAACCACCGAACTCGCCAATCCATCCATTCCATCTATCAAATTGATGGCATTGATCGCCAAAACAAACCAGAAAACCGTAACCCCATAGGACAACCAGCCCAGCTGCACAAGTCCTACAAAAGGCAACCCTAGCACATCGATGTGAATACCCGCAAAATATGCCACCGAAGCAGCAAGCACTTGAGCGCCTAGTTTCACGACTGCGGAAACGCCTTTGAGATCATCAAGAATACCAACGACCGCAATGACACCCAGCCCTCCAGCCAGTCCCAAAAGAAGCTCAACATCTCCCCAAAATGCTCTCGAGATGTCATTGTCCCAAAGATACAAGGACAGCATGGGAATCAGAGTTGATATCAAAACAGCAATACCACCAACTCTCGGGATCGGTTGGGTGTGAATTTTACGACCACCGACCTCATCGACCCAGTTGAGTTTAATGGCAAAATCTCGCAATCTTGGCGTAAGCAATAGACTGGTCAACAGCGACAACAAAAATGCAATAATAAACGTTCTCATACTGTTTAGCCTCGACCAAAAGTGTCTACTCTGAAGTGATTTTTGCCCATTTCAATCAATCTACCCGATCTTTTGCGTGTCAACATCATCTTCCTGATAATATCCGTAGTCGGCATAGTAATAATAGTAGCCATACCCAGAACGATTGGAGTCAAACTTGTTGACAACTCCACCAAGCAAGTTGGCATTCACATTTCGGAGACGATTGATGGCTTGCTGTACAACAGGTCTACGAGTCTGATTGGCCTCAACGACCAAGACCACACCATCTACTAGTGGAGACAATACCATCGGATCTGATACCGCGGTCGCTGGAGGAGAGTCAATGACAATCACATCATAATCAGCGGCAAGTGCTTTAATGTTTCGTAGAACCCCATTACCGAGCAGCTCATTCGGATTCTCTGGGGTGGGTCCTGCAACGATAATATCTAGATTCGGAACATGACTTGGTTGTACCAATTCTTGAATGGTACGTTCTCCAGTGAGTAAATCTACTGTTCCAAAATCATCGGTCATTTCAAACAAACGATGGATACTGGGTCTACGCAAGTCGGCGTCAATCAATAGCACGCGCTGACCAGACATCGCCATCACGGCAGATAGATTCGATGATGTAAAAGATTTACCTTCTTTTGGAACCGCGGAGGTCACGAGCAGCAACAGTTGCTCCTTGTTGCCGGTTCGGAACTTGATATTCGTCCGAATTGAGCGCAATGATTCTGCAACTGGAGAGCGCTGCCTCGTAAAGGAGTAGATCGCCCGTTCTCGATTTGAAGGTATCAAGGCCATGTCTTCAGGATCGATGACCGGAACAACACCAAGGAGTGGCATCCCAAGCATCTGTTCCAGGTCTTCGGTCGTCTTAATAGAGTTGTCTAAGAACTCTAGCAAGAATGCCATCGCTGCACCACCGAGTAGACCAAGCAAAATTGATAGGGCGATATTCTGTGCCATATTCGGACTGACAGGTTCAAAGTCAGGTTCGGCTCTATCCACAAATCGAATGTTGTTGGCGCTCATAAATTGAGACAGATCCACCTGTGACAAACGAGAATCCAAATCATTAAAGATGGTCTCATTTCGAGTGGCTTCTGCAGTCAAGAACTCCAGTTCAATCATTTTTTTATCGATGTTCTTCATGTCTTCTTTGATGCGAACCATCTCTGCATCCAAAGCCTTCTTCTTTTCTTCAAGCTGCGTCAGTACTGTCTCCTTTTGAGTCAGGGCACCTTGCAATTCCATTTGAACCAAGGATCGCAAACCATCGATCTCTCCTTGAGCCTCGACGACTTCTGGATGCGTCGGGAGATAATAGACCAACATTTTGTTGAGTTGCTTTTGAAGTTCTGCTTCTTTATCCAGGTACGACTGCAAGGTTGGAGATGTCTTCATTTCTTGACTGGCCAGTACCCTCCACAACCCAGCCTCCAAAGACTTTTTGAATTGCTCTGTTTCAACAGACAAAGTGACGAGTTCGGATTGCGTTTGATTCTGCAGATCGTGAATCAATCGCATTTGGCCCAATACCGAATTATGCTGCTCTTCGATCCCGATCAAATCATTTTCAAATTTGTATTCGTGAACGCGTTCATCCGCAGATAACTTCTCTTGCTTGTAGCGCTTCAACTCTTTATCCAACCATTGAAGCGCCTGTTTGGTTGCCGCCTGTCCACGGTCAAGATTGTTCTCCATGTAGACTTCGGCAATTGTATTGGCAATGAGTGCTGCCAACTCTGGGTCTGTGTCTTCAACCCGAATCACAAACAAAGTGGTTTCGGAGTGCATGATGAGATTCATCTTTGAACGCAACAAACTATGTGACATTAGGTACAGTAGGTATAGGTAATAATGAGTATATTGGTTTAAGAATTGAAGCTGATGCAGCTTGGACAGGTTACATTAGTCAAGTAACAGTTTCATTTGGAGCCGGAACAGGAACAATAACAGCAATACCTGACTTGGATGATATCGATTGTAATGACGATGGAACAGATTGTAATTTATCTTTTGGTGCGTCAAAAGCTATAACAGGTTATACGAGTGTCGCAGCGTCAGCAGGTTTGGCTAGTGCTGTTGACGTCAACGGATTGTATGAGACAGATTCTAATTCCAATAATTTAAGACGATCAGTTTTTGCATTAGATACAATAATTGAAGGTGACTTAAATGAAGATGTATCTGCTGTGTCTCCTGACTACGTTGCAAATTCATTTTCTGATGCAAATAGTGGTTCTTTAGTCTTAGAGGTTAATGGCTCTGACATCCACACAGTCGACTTAACAGGCACTTATAATAATGTAGGTACTGGAGAACCAGGTAGCGGAACAGGGACATCATTTACTAGCAA
>CAJWHX010000223.1 GCA_913040875.1 uncultured Pseudomonadota bacterium
GCGTATAATCTTCAGACGAATGAAATGGAAAGCACAGATTATATGATTCTGTCGAAAGCGGTCGTCTTTCGAGATGACCAGTACAATTTGATACGGTCTCCATGGGTCATGGACGTTGTAACGGCAACGGCTCCAATAGCGCAATCTAGATGGGGTGGTGTGTCACAAGAACGTGGTGCAGAGGTGATGCGCGGTCGGATTTCAAGACTACTCGATGTGGCTGAAGCATACGGATACACAGATCTTGTTTTGGGAGCGTGGGGATGCGGTGCCTTTGGAAACGACCCGGAGAGAATCGCTGAACAGTTCAAAGAGGCTCTCTTACATCGTGAGAATGTTTTCGAAACAGTTTGTTTCACGATAGCGGACTGGTCATTAGAACGTCGATTTATCAAACCATTTGCACATGTGTTCTCAAGCGAAGACGTGGGATGAATGATGGGTGTATCGAAGATAGATTGGGTAACGGACGATGGGATTGTTGAAGGGTATTTATCTGATGCATCGAACATCAAAGGCTTTTGTGAGGGCGTGTATAGACCCAAAGATACAGAAGAGTTGTCCATCATCCTGAAACATTGCAACGCAGAAGATGTTTCGGTTACGGTTACGGCTCAACGCACTGCCACAACAGGGGCCCCTGTACCTCACGGTGGTGTACTGATCAGCATGGAAAATTTTACCCAGATTCATTCTGCTACAGAGGTCGATGCGAATGTCATATTGGGTGAATATCAGAAGGTGTTGGCTCATCAAGGCCTGATGTTCCCTCCAGATCCAACATCTAGAAATGAGTGTTCAATCGGTGGTGCGATAGCTTGTAATGCTTCGGGTGCATCGTCTTTTAAGTATGGTGCGATGCGTCCTTGGATTGAGGCATTAGAGGTTGTTTTTCCAACGGGAGAGATTCGGCGTATTGATAGAAAAACTCCGATACCCAGTGAGTGGCCAGAGATTGACTATTTGATTCCGAGTGTAAAAACGGCTGCTGGATATGAACCCACCAACAATTTATTGGACCTAATGATTGGTCAAGAAGGAACACTTGGGGTGATTACCAAGGCGTGGTTAAAGGTGATTCCTTTACCAGAGGTGCTAGGTTTAATGGTGTTCTTCCCTTCGCTTAGAGAGTGTTTGCAAGCTGTAGAAGGATTGAAGAGAGGTGCCGTACGATATCGAAAGGGTGTGGTTAAGCCAGGTAAAGATGCAATTTCTCCTCGTGCCATAGAGTTCTTTGATCGGAATGCGATTGACTTCATGAGAGAGAAACTCCGTGATATACCATCGTGCACCTGCGGGTTGATGATTGAATTGGAATCCGAAACAGAAGAGTTTTCGACACTGGAGCCATGTCTGACATTGCTCGAGAAGGCTGGTGGGATAATGGATGATGCGATATTGGCGGACTCCGATGCCGGAAGAGACCGATTGTATCAAGCTCGTCATGCGATTCCTGCAGGGGTGAATGAGAGGGTGATTGCGAATGGGATGCCCAAGGTAGGAACAGATTTTGCCGTACCTGATGAACGACTTCAGTGGATGATGGATGCCTATACAGAAGTGGATCTTCCATATGTGATGTTTGGTCACATTGGAGACAACCATTTGCATCTCAACATGTTGCCGAGAACGGATGATGAACTGGCACATGCAAAGGATATGTATGACGAACTGGCGCGGATTGCAGTTGAATACGGAGGGACTGTATCGGCCGAGCACGGAATCGGAAAAATCAAAAAGCATTTGCTATCGGAAATGGTGGGAGAGGATGTTT
Organism: uncultured Pseudomonadota bacterium; assembly: GCA_913040875.1. The sequence continues at coordinate 1,775 of CAJWHX010000223.1, forward strand.
TGAACCAGTTTCGAAGGTTGAAGAACCAGCTTGATCCCAATTGGATTTTGGGAAAGGGAACCCTCTTTGATAGAATGTAAGGTAGACTGTAAGATTTAAATCTCGTTGACGTTGTAAGGAAGAAGAATGCATTTCACACTCGAACAGGAAAGAGAGATGATCCTTGCCTTACAAAAGGGAGATAAACAGGCCGCGGCTTGGTTATACGAAACATTTAATGACGTTTTGTTTCGTAAGGTGATATTGTCGAGACTACCATATATAGACAAGGCTGAAGATGTACTGTGCGAAACATTTAGGATCGCTCTAGAGAAAATCTCAACGTATACCTTAATCGATCGATCGATATTCTTTTGGCTTCGTAGGATCGCGATCAATTTAATTGTAGATACATATCGTAAGCAGGTTCGAAAAAGGGAACTTGCAGAGCGCATTTTAGCCCGAGATGCGGTAGATATGGTCATGGGATCAAAGAGTACCACAGCAGACGATGTGTTGGTCAAAGTGGAAGAAGAAGAAGATACCAAAGATATGGTGCACAAAGCCTTAGGAAAATTGAATCCACGGTACGCCAAGGCTCTTCGAATGAGACTTTTAGAAGATCAGAGCCGAGAAGATTGTGCGGAATCGTTCGGTATTACCGTGGGCAATTTTGATGTACTATTCCACCGTGCATCTAAAGCCTTTCGTGACAATTACCCCCCTTAGTTTGAAACCTTATTTATGACGATATCAGAAACCATACAAGCCGAAGAATTGGCGCGCTGGATAGACGGCGATAGAGATCAACTCCCGAATGCTGAGTGTACAGTCGCTTTGTGGGCGATGCGACCAGATTTGGCTCCCAATCCAAGAGTAACATTGGACGATGTATTGTCGAGGGTGACGTCGGGACCATTTTTTGAGGCAACAGAAGGTGTGGAAGAGTCCTTAGAAGATGACTTTGTAGAGGCTGTGTTCGCACAGGCTCGTCATTCTTTTCAATCGAAGGTTTCGTTGAATGATATCCTTACCAGAGTGGAGTCTGGACCCTTTGCAAAATATGAGAGCGAAGGTGTCAGTCCAACGAACTTGGAAACAGATTCTCCATCCGCAAACAACAATCGATGGTGGGGGTCTCCAATCTTAGCAGGCGGTCTTGCGGTGGCTTTGGTATTGTTTATCCTCATTCCAACACAGTTTAAGTCTACGGTTTCTGACGACAGTATCTTTGCGACGTCTTTTGAGATGGAAGAGCCGGTACCAGCCGCAGAGGTTGACGCAAATGTTGTTTCGAAACAATCAAAAAGTTTTGGTGGATCTGCGAAGTCTGACGTAAAGAGACCGAAGACACTCAAGCAAGAGACCATCAATATGCCACGAGGACTTGATGCACCAGCAAAAGTCATCGAGTCAGACAAATCGGAAAGTCTTAAAAAATCGATGGAGATCAGTCCAGCCAGTGAGGCTGAAGAACCACCATTACAAGCACAGATTACCGAAACAACGACAATTGTAGGTGGTGGAATGAATTCATTGGATGTCGAGTCTGCGCCTTTTGATATTGAAGCCTATGATTTAAACGGTGGTAAAGATTTCGCCGGAGCCGACTTATTCAGTGGTGAAGATATTGCCGATACAAAAGAGGGATTAGAAGAGTACGAGGCGGAGGTGGGTAATATTGCACAAGATGAAAGGGCTGAGATTGAAGATGAGTCTATAGAGGTGTCAGCTGAGTCTACGAACGGGACCATTGATAGTGTATCGATAGACTCTGTCGCCGAAAGATCTGCTCCTAGATCCAAGCGTCAAAAGAAGAGTAAGGGATTTTTGTCTAAGAGGATGGATTCAGCAGGGGACAGATTGGTAGAACCAAGCGTGATGGGGCAATCCGAAGAGGATTCTACATCGACCCTATTACCCAGCGTTTTAACCATAGAACAACAGCTGCTTGTTCGACAAGCAACGAATGCACCATCTGTATTTGCGCTGTGCGATACTCGTCAACCCACTCAGGCGCTAGACATTTTGTGGACTGCCAGTCGAACATTGCCTACTTCTGATGCGATTACAGTGCTGAAACAATCTTCTAGTTATGATCATGGAGATACCCGTTACCTGAAGCGGAATTTGTTGCGTCTATCTTCGTTGTTGTTTCAAATAGGTCAAGAAGAAGAAGGTGTGAACTATCAACAGCAGGCTTCATCTTTGCCTTAGAAGGATTACAAGTATACTGTACTCAGAACCTTATTGGAGAGAAGTATGTTGTCCCCAGAGATGATGGGCAGGTTGGCGCAGCGGCTCCTGTCAGATGAAATGAAAGATCGTTTGACCCACTTCCACTTTGAAGACGTTGGTCATGGATTCGATGCTTTTGGACTGCATCCATCTGCAATTCACTTGGGGGTTGGGCTCTTTGCTTGGATATATGAGTCCTACTTTCGAGTGATCAGTAAAGGTGCGGAGAAGATTCCTGAGTTTGGTTCCGCAATCTTGGCAGCGAATCATTCCGGAAATATCCCCATTGATGCGATGATGCTTTGGAACGATGTTCTGCGTCAGACACAGCCACCTCGAGTGGCCAGAGGGATTGCAGATCATTTTGTGCCGGCGCTACCATTCATTGGAACATTGTTTTCTAGAGCTGGAATGGTGGGGGGATCAAGTGGGAACGTTCGTTCTTTATTGGATAAAGGAGAATTGTTGATGATCTTTCCTGAAGGCGTTCCTGGCATCATTAAGCCTTGGGAAGATCGATATAAGCTGCAAACATTTAGGGTGGGACACGCGCAGATGGCCATTCAGCATTCTTGTCCCATCATTCCGATTGGGATTGTTGGGGCTGAAGAGCAGCTGCCGTCTCTGTTCTCTTCCAAAAGACTGGGGAAAATATTTGGAATTGAGGCTGTACCGATCCCTTTGGTTCCTGTTCCTTTACCTGTTCGTTATCGAATTTATTATGGTGATCCGATCCCTGTTCATGAACGGTACAACCCGAGTCAGGCTGATAATCCTACTGTTCTGAAAGAAGTGGCAGAGGAAGTGAAGGCGGCTGTGAATGACCTCGTACAACAAGGGCTGTCTGATCGTACGGGGGTATTTCAATGAATGTGCTCGTTACAGGTGCCTCATCTTCCATCGGTGAGCAGGTGGTTTTGCGACTGCTTAAAGATTCTAGGGTGACTCATATCGTTGCGGTTGCAGATAAAGGGAAACCGATATCGATTCCGGAAAATTCTAGGGTTACCAATACTTCTGTCAATTTCAAAAGTCAACGACAGCTTCACACGTTGTTGTTTGGTTTGGCTCTCGAACAGAGTGTTCAAGTTGTCATTCATACATCGCAAGCAGAATCCGCCAGTCGTGAAGGTAGTTCAGTTCACGCTCATAATGTGGACTCTTTAAGAGCATTGGTTAAGTTTTCAGAGCGTCATCCGACCATTCGGAGATTGGTAATCCGATCCTGCGGTGGCGTGTATCAAGTGCAACGAGATTTACCAGCTTTAATAAGTGAAGACCATCCCCTCAATATGGCTGCTGGAGCTCCTCAGTGGGTGCGAGATCGGGTAGAGGCAGACTTTACTGCATGTGCTCGTATGGGGCTCTCCACATTGCAAGTGGTGGTCCTTAGAATGGCTGAGATTCTGGCATCAGGGTGTGGATCGCAAATGTATGATTATTTGGAGTCTTCGGTTTGTCTTCGGCCCATCGGATTTGATCCAATGTTGAACTTTTTATCGATAGAGGATGCAGCGCAGGCGTTTCAAGATGCGGTACATAGTGTAGAACAGGGTGTGTTCAACATACCGGGAGCCGACACTTTACCGTTAACCAAGATTATAGAGTTGTGGGGGCGTCCATCACTGGCTATGCCTGAAACGGGTATCTATTGGACCTATAAACTGCGTCAGCATCTACGTGGGGGACAATTTAGGTATGGTATGAATCGCCGCCGTTTCCACTATTCGGGTATTTTGGATGGTCGTAGAGCGATGGAGGTGCTTCGATATGTCCCATCACAGGGAATTTCTTGGCCTGTCATCTCACATTGACATTGATGGTTGATCTCAACTACACTATGATACATAGAAACAGACATTATTTATAGAGGGCAATATGAAAACAGTTTGGATGGCTTTGTTTACAGGGTTGATGGCATGTGGTGAAGAGAAAGACTCTGAAACGACGAATACGGTTTTTGATCAGGAAGGTGAGAATGAAGACAACGTCGACGGATCAGGATGTCCTTCTGTTGTGCCAGAAGAGTATCGTTTCCTATGGGACTGTGAGAACTCAGAAGGCTGCAATGGAAAGCTGTACAGACAGGCTGAAGGGGAGTCTTTCGAAGATGGTTCCTTTGGAACAATCCACTACTTTGCAAATGGAG
>CAJWHX010000224.1 GCA_913040875.1 uncultured Pseudomonadota bacterium
TATGTACAAGTGTCAATGACGTTGTGTGTCATGGAATCCCATCTGCATCCGAAGTCCTCAAAGATGGTGATATTATTAACGTTGATGTAACCTCTGTACTTCCTGCGAAGAATGGCTACTATGGAGACAACAGTGCAACATTTTATGTCGGTACTCCAAGCCTTCTAGCACAGCATGTCGTAGAGGTCTGTCGTGAATCCTTGGAGATTGGGTTGGCACAGGTCAAACCTGGAAACTATACGGGTGATATCGGTCATGCCATTCAGAAGTTCGCAGAAAGTAAAGGGTGTTCCGTTGTCAAAGAGTATACGGGTCACGGGATTGGGAGAGTTTTTCACGGTCCTCCAAATATCTCTCACTATGGAAGAGCCAGATCTGGTATGAAGATTCGAAAAGGGATGTGTTTTACTGTCGAGCCAATGATCAATTTGATGGGTCCTGATATTTATCATCCGGATGATTGGACCGTAAAAACTACGGATGGTTGTCTCTCTGCACAGTTTGAACACACGGTTTGGGTAACGGCTAAGGGGTGTGAAGTCTTGACGGCACGTCATTCTAGACTCAAAAACTCAGAGGATAAGCCCTATTCAAAGTTGGGAGCACTTAGCTGTTACATGGGAGAGTAGCGTGAAAAAGTTGAATAAACTCGTCGAAAAGCGCTTACTCAAAAATTTGGTTAAAGCGAGTCAAGATTTTCACTTGATTGAGCCCCACGACAAAATCATGGTGTGCATGTCTGGTGGGAAAGACTCCTACGCGATGTTGCATTTGATGCAAATAGTGCAACGGAGATCACCATTTCCATTTGAGATTGTCGCTGTTAATTTAGATCAAGGCCATCCAGGGTTTGATGGTTCTATCTTAGAACGTCACTTTGAGAAGGTTGGTGTACAGTACAAAATGCTGACAAAAGACACACATTCTATTGTCAAAGAGAAAATCCCAGCAGGTAAGGCATATTGCTCTTTGTGCTCTAGATTGCGTAGAGGGATTCTGTATACGGCTGCACAAGAACTGGGGTGCAACAAGCTGGCGCTGGGTCACCACAGAGATGATATCCTGCAAACACTGATGCTGAATCTATTGTACTCTGGACAGCTCAAGGGAATGCCAATCCGTTTGCATGCCGACGATGGTAAGAACGTGGTCATTCGTCCTTTGGCTTATTGTGCTGAGGAAGACATTGAAGTCTTGAGAGACCAGCAATCGTTCCCGATCATTCCATGCAACTTGTGTGGTTCACAGGAAAACTTAAAGCGTCAAAAGGTCAAAGCCTTGATCAATGAACTTCACGATGAAAATCCCCATGTGAAAGGAAACATGTTCAATGCATTGCGAAATGTTAAGCCATCCCATTTACTGGATGCGAGTTTGTTTGATGTCCTGACAGAGTCTGCAAAGGTTTCAGAGGATCTAGATGCTCACTTGGTGGGTCCACGAGATGCAAAGAGCACTAAGGATGATTCTGGGCAAAAGCAGTTCACTATACAAAATATGCACCACGCAATGGAGACTAAATGACAGTCTTGAGGCACAAAATGAGTGCACTGTTGCTTTTGACTGAGGGGCTGGAACAAACAGTTCTCCAGTTCAAAGGGCATCTAGACTGTTCAGATAAATCCCATGGATTGGATTGGTGCTGTCTTATCAATACGGGTGTCATTAGATCCAGTCAGGCTTGTACATTTCGCGATGGAGTTTTTACCTTAGGTGCCGATGGCTTTGAGCATTTTCGGAAAACTGTCCGACTGAGTTCGATCAGATGGAGTGATTGTTAGAGTTTTGTTGGTAAAAATACCAATGGAACAGGTAAAAGGTAAGGTTACAGGAAGATTGACCGACCCTAGAATGTTAGTGGATAGAGAAGAAACATTACAATGGAGTTTTACATGTTGTTGTCCTTATTGTTGCAATCGGCTTTTGCAGAAACTGAGCCTGCTTGTAATATAGAAGAAGCCTCAGCCGAGATTGTTAAGAAGCGCGGAGATGATGCTGCAGAGGCTTTTCACGCTTTGGTTGAATGCGATGCTGAAGTTGCAAAGAAATTCACCATAACCACGGTGCCGACATTCTTTCCGAGTGCAGCGGGCTATACTGCTGCTGCAGATGCAGTCGTTGTAGGTGGTGAAGAGGCTGTGCGTAAATGGTATACGTCCTTAGAGCCAGGTGAGAAGAAGGGACTTTTAAGAGAACTCGGAAACCGCTGTCAAAAGGAAGAGACCATTCAGCAGTATTTCTTGAACGTGGCTGAAAACGGTACAGATGAGTTTTGGAAATCTAGGTATCATCAATACATCAAAGATTGCCGAGTGGAGAGCATGCAGACGCTTCTTACAACTCAGTTTGAAAAGGGGGTGGACCAAGGTCGATCTCAATATTTCTCCGTGATGTCGGCGATGGCAAGAAATCTTGAGGGACAGTCGATACCCATTTTGAAGGAAACGTTGCAAGGGACAGATGATGGAGAGTTACAGGTCAATGTAATTGCGGCCATATTTGAGGCTGTTGATGAAAACAATCAAAACCACGGAAATGACAAAAAGTCGATCCGAGATGCCAACCTTGCTGGTACAGATGCCATCTTTGGAACCGCATCATCACTAAAACCAGAGGCTCTCCATCAGGCTCGTACAGTGTTGACTTCTCTGGAAGCGGAAGCGGAGTCTGATGAACTCGCCGGATTTATGTACAACGTTCACAGACAACCAGATGGTCGATTTATGTGGGGATTGGTGGTTGTTGAAAATGCCACGTGTAAAAATGGTAAAGAGAAGCAACGTTTCTATCTATCTTCAGTGGTTGAAGGGGGGACAAATTGGGCAGATCAGTTGCCTGAGCGCATTAAGGATGCCGTAGATGTGCAGTGGGAAATGGATCTGGCTGAGCGGTGTAAGGGAACTGGGGAAGTAGAGTATGTCTTGACGGACCTTCCCATCTCGAATTTAGACGCACTGAGCGTATGGCAAACCGAGCAAAAGGAAGCCCGGCTCAATTCCAATGTGAAAAAACCAGTCGTTTTACCAAAAGATCCTCTAGAGATTTAAATTAAAGACCTGAAAATGGAGTCATCATGACTGTTCGAGTTGCTTGTTTACAGCTTTGTTCCACTGTTGATGTAGAGGCCAATTGGGCTACATTCGAGCGGTTGTCCCTCGCTGCAATCGCTGAAGGGGCCGTATGCATTTTTACCCCAGAGAATACATTCTTCTTGGGGGCACAGTTTCATAAGGTGGCACTGGCTCAACCGTTGGATGGACCACTTGGACAACGATGTGCGGCTTTTGCAAAACAGCATGGGGTGTACTTGTTCATTGGCTCTATGGCTGAGGTGCATCGTGATGCTGATGGGAATGTGGATACAGAGAAGTGCTACAATACCAGTGTGGTGTATGCGCCCAATGGGGAGTTGATTTCGTCCTATCGAAAGATTCACTTGTTTGATGTTGATATCCCCAATGGTATGAGTATTGCTGAGTCAGATAGAGTGATACCTGGCTCAGATGCAGTGGTGGTGGACACTGAGCACGGTCAGTTTGGTCTCTCAATTTGTTATGACTTGAGGTTTCCTGAGTTGTATAGAAGTCTTCAAGAGAAGGGAGCCAATGTACTGTTGATTCCGTCTGCCTTCACACAGCATACTGGTGAAGCGCATTGGCACATCTTACTTCGCTCTAGAGCCATTGAGTTTCAGTCTTGGGTCATTGCCGCGGCTCAAACAGGAACGCACGATGTCGAAGGTACGAGACAGAGTTATGGCCATGCCTTGATCATTGATCCATGGGGTAGAGTCGTTGGTGATGCACAAAAAGACGAAGGGTACATCATGGCCGATATCGATTTGGATCAGGTCATGAATGTTCGTGCTTCGATGCCCGTAGAGAATCATAGAAGAATGTAATTCGCAATATCGACATTTGTGTCTCATTCCGCAGAATGTACGGTCTGTATATCCGTAAAGCATTACATATTGTCCACTTATTACGGAGGTATGTATGAACTGTCGTATTGTCACTGGTCCCTTAAAGCGAGCTTTGATTGTTGAAAACCCAGCCGATGAGTTGGATGGTTTACTGATGGAACAAGGGATGGAGGTTCTTCGTTTGGATGTTATTCCAGCAGAAGATGAACTCATCAGAATTATGACCGAGCGTCGCACCCAAGTTCTCTTTAAGCGCTCCAAAGTGGCAGTGACACGTCGATTGATTGAAGCGTGTCCGGAACTGTTGGTCATTCAACTTTGTTGTATCGGGGATGATTCTGTGGACAAGCAAGCCTGTGCAGATCATGGCATTGTCGTCTGTAATGATCCGGTGTCCAATGGACGGTCGGTTGTAGAATTGGTGTTTGGCAATTTGATTTCTCTGTCTAGAAGGCTTTTCGAAACCAATCCGGAGTGCAATCGCGGAGTTTGGGGAAAAAACAACAAAGACAGATATGAAATTCTTGGGAAGCACCTTGGGATCATCGGACTCGGGAATATCGGCAGGGCTGTTGCTAGAGTGGCTCAGTCATTTGGAATGCACATTCACTTTTATGATACACGTCAGGTGTCATTTGAACTTGGTAAGGAATTGGGCTGGACAGCGCATGATTCACTGGACTCCCTCTTTTCCAATTCAGATTGTGTGACGGTACACTTGTCTGCTCAAGATGTTGGTGGAACATCGAATGAAGGGGTTTTGTCTATCGAGCATTTCCGAGCGTTGGGACGGAATCGCCCAAATGGACCTCGAATATTTTTGAACTTTGCAAGGGGATTTCTATTTGAGCCTAGGTTGTTAATCCAAGCGATTGCAGAAGGAGTGGTATCAAGAGCCGCAGTGGATGTATACCCTCACGAACCAAGAACGGGTGAAGATTGGGTCAATCCTTATCGGGACGAGTCGAAGATTGTCGTATATCCACACATCGGCGCCAGTACACAAGAAGCACAGCCAAGAATTGCCCATAGAGTCGCCCATACTTTTAATCAGTTTTCTACTCGAGGTGCCATTCGGGACACGGTATTCCAGCCACGGCTAACATTAGAACTCTCTGAGCAGGCAACCAATGGACAAACCTGGTTGATGGTGTGCCACAGTCCAGTTCGAGGTACAAAGCGCTGTATTGATGAAACCATCTATGCGGCTGGTGTTGACAACATTGCATCTCTTCACAAAGACTTCCCAGAGTATGGTTGGGCCTATGATTTGGCATTGTTGGATCAGCCACTGTCGGACGAACAGCTGGAAAATATGATTGAGACGGCGAGTCATTTAGACCCATCCACTCAGGTCATACGTTCGATTCGACAGGTCGTCGTTCAATGATTCTATTGGCTTAGGTTAAAGGCCACACAAGCGGGATTGTGACCAATGAAATCACGGCAACAATAATTGTCAGTGGAAATCCCAGTTTGGTGTAGTCCAAAGGGTGATATCCCCCCGCATTCAATACCATTAGATTGGTTTGATAACCGATGGGAGTCAAAAATGAACTGGAAGCCGCTATCATGATTGCAAAAACAAACGGCATGGGCGAAGCGCCCACTTGAGCTGCGAGTGCAATTCCGATGGGGACTGTTAAGACAGCCGCCGCGGAGTTGGTAATCAGTTCTGTCAGTATGAACGTCAAGATATAGATGCCAGCAAGAGCCATGAATGGACTTTGGATACCAAGAGAGAAAAGTTGCTCGGCAATCCAGAGGTCGAGGTGTGTACTGGAAACCGTAACGCCCAATCCAAATGCCGAAGCGATGGTGACCAATACCGATAGGTCAAGTGCGTTTCGGGCTTCCATCATCGTACAGCACTTTGTTAAGATCATTGCTCCTGCAGCGAGGAAGGTTGCTGTTACTGGTGGGAGTAGATTGAGGGCAACAGAAGCGACGAGTGCGAGCAATATAATCCCAGCGATTCCTGCGCGGTCAAACCTGGGTGGTTTGGCCCCTTGAATACTGGAGACCAAAATGAAATCATTTCGGTTGCGCTGTGCCTTTAAGAAATCATTTGGTGCCTCTAGGAGAAGGACGTCTCCAGGTTCCAAAACGATGTCTCCAATTCGGCCTTCAACACGTTGATTCGATCGAGCTACGGCTATGATAACGGCTTGG
>CAJWHX010000225.1 GCA_913040875.1 uncultured Pseudomonadota bacterium
GAGTGGAAATGTGTGGGAGTGGGTATGGGATTATTACGGAAGATACTCTAGGGATTTGGTCGTAAACCCGACGGGAATCTCCAGTGCTTCCTACCGAGTTCTCCGAGGTGGCTTCTGGGACTCCTATCCGTACGCCCTGCGTTCCGCTGAGCGTATCTACTTCACGCCCCCGTTCCGCAACTTCAACCTCGGGTTCCGTCTCTCAAGGATTTCCCCTTAGATATTTAACCCCTTATCCCCATTCCCTAAGAAAATCTCTAGGGATTTGGGTCGGAACGGGACGGGAACACCCCTGTGTTCTAGAACCGAGCAGAACCAAACCAGAGAGCGATTGTGTATGAAAAACCAATCATCAATATTTGGTGTAGTGGTCAAGGTGACCAATTTCTCAAGGTGATTTGACCGGTGTAATGTTGAGAACCGTTGGCGTCTCATTTGACCGACGTTCTTCATCGTAGCGATCGGTGTTTCGAGTGTCAGGCAGGCAAAACAGGCGGCTAAATCACGATGGTGTGGGATATCGGTACGCAGTCTGACACATACAGAACCGCGATCGCGATGCGGCGAGTGTGTACGGTTCCGGATCGGGAGTCCTGTTCCGAGTGTGGTTGTTTATTCAGAATCTGAATCCAGCTGGGTTTGTATCTGGGTTACCTCTTCGAGGGATAAACCAGTTCCGATGGCCACTTGTTCGATGCTCAGACCCATTTGGAGAAAGTTTCGAGTAGTTTCCAACTTTGCTTCGAGTTGTCCTTTTTCTTTTCCCTTTTCAACACCCAACTCAATGCCTTCTTCTCTACCTTCCTCTCTTCCTTCCTCTCTTCCTTGCTCAATGCCTTCTCGTTTTCCATCGTTGTGGGCTGTCCACATTTTGGAATACTCTTCAGTTTCGGCATATTGAGCGATGTCGATGATGATTTTCTGTTCGGGAGTGAGCTTTTCGAACTCGGCGAGTGTCATGGCATCAATTATCGCTTTAGTGAACTTGGTGTCTGAGTCTATGGACATGGGTTCTTCTCGGGTGTGGAGGTTTCGAATCAGTGTCAGCCAGTGTTCCAGATTTGGATTTTGGCTGAACTCTTCGGTGATATTTGGCAATTGGATGTAGATAAAGTTCAATTTATCATAAAAAGGTTGGTCTGGATTTTGGTCGGACTGTAGCTTGACCGTATGGACCAAACTTCGGTCATTCGGAAAGAGTCGAAAGTTCATCAGGGAGATGACATAGACTCTGGGAAGTTCATAGTTCCACTTCCCCTTTTGAGATTGTCGTTGGATGACGTGACTGCCGTAGAGTATTGTTCTATCGACGTAATGTTCTTGCCTTACCTGTTGCATTTCAACGATGACAAAAGAACCGTCGTGCAATCGGCAAAATACGTCGAAAATCGAAGTCCGGTCATCGACATAGTCTGCAAATTGAGTGGTATCAATGAACTCAATCGATTCAATCGACAGTTCGGGTAGAATGGACTCAATAAAGCTGATGAGGATGTGTGGATAATCGGGATTGGCAAAGACTCTTTTGAATCCAAAGTCGGACATTAGAGATATGTATTTCGGCATCGGTAAATGGCTCCGTGTTGGGTGTTGAGCCAGTCACAGAGCAGGATTCATGCCAATCAACTATCTTTCGGTAAAATAGACCAGATAGGGTAAATGTTCAATAAATCGAGCAAACGTTCGTCAATTTATTCGTCAGGTTTCGTCAGGTTTCGTCAATATTGGTCAAATCTATTCACCAACCGCAACAATCATTCAAGTATTCAACCATTTACACCATCAACGGTCAACCAATCCACTTTCGACACCATCAAACAACCCATCCGAAACAAAAAGTGTACTGCTACTAAACCTGTCGGGGTGATAGTGTCAGTTGGGTTCAAAGGAGATCGGAATTTCAACCGAACGAAGTGTACGTACACGAGTGAGATTGGAAGCCGATAACCGAAGAAACCAGCGACAATATCATCCCCTTGGTACACTCCTGAGGGGCACCCAATACTTCCCACCGGCCACCAAAATCGCTTCATCCAAGACGGGTACTTCCATGTTGGCGAAGAGGACACAGGAGACGGAGGCTTTGGCGTTGTAATTGTTGTGGCGCTCAGGATAGTCGAGGCGGACATTCATGCCGTGCGGGATGGTGGTCCAGCCGTTCAGGACTTCAGGGGGAGTGGCACCGGCGTACCAGTATCCGATGATGTCACCAGATCCTTCGATGTTACAGCGTTTGGGTGTGATGAGTCCCTGACTCTGAGATACGGGCTGCTCGTACTCACCATCTTCGTAGACGGGAGCTGGAATGGCACTGAGGGTTGCAGTGGTCTCTTCCAGTGCACGTGCGGTGGAGCCCATCTTTTCTTCTGGACCGGCATCCGGTAGAAGGACGGGTTCTGGAGAGGTTGTGGTGATGGTTTCCAGCTCTTTGGCGTAGGTAGCGTGTTCGAAGCGCTTCATCGCCGCTAGATCAGCTTGTGTTTCCTCGGCACGGGCAAAGGCGTTGGTGTTCGGTGATTCTTGCGGAAAGGCTAGGGTCGCAAGGATGCCGAGACTGACCACAGAAGCGACGGTGGCAAACCAACCAACGGGTGTGGGTGGGCATAGAATCTCAACGATTTCGCAGAGGTTGCTGTCATCTGGGCGCATTTCCACAGCGGTTTTGAGAACGCGTGTCAGATCCTTGGGACGTTGCTGCAGCTGTTCGAAGATGGTTTCCCAGGTCGTTTCAAGGGCGACCAATTTGGAAACGCGAGCTTCTTTGAGGAGAAATTCTTTGGAGAGACCGAGGGGGAAGCGTTTGCTGAATGCCATCCACAATGCCTCTTTATCTGTTGGGGAGAGTTCAGAATAAAGCATGAGAATCACCATTAAGTGTTTACATGTCAATAGTATAACACGAAACTGCTTTTATTCAGAGCGACGTTACAAAAAGGACACATTCCGAAGGATATTTTTCCTTCAATACTAGACATCGGCAGTGGACCCCACCATCTTGAATCCACACATTTGTATCGGTTGTCACAGGATAGATAGACGTATCCAGTCGGGATGATTTCCTTTGAACTCTTCCAGTTGGAATTGGAATTAGATTGTATGATTTCCCAAGATAAAGCATCATTTTCATCTTGAGAAGGGTAAAAAGTCTCCTTCCAAACTCTAGAATCGGCACTCCACTCTCTCATATCCAGAGCCGATATTCGGCGACCGTTTAAGACAAAACCATCGTTGAGGTATTGAATGGAATCTCCCTCTGTTGCAAGGATGCGCATCGGACGATGAGTTACCTTATCGATTGGGTCTCGAACCCAAACGACATCGCCTTTATTGTACACATCTTGCGTCGTCGACCATGTCCAAGACCATTTGGGTATCGTAGGTGCCATTTCGCTGCTGTGTGTACAGTCGCCAAGCGCGAATATAAGTAAACTACACAACAGTCCGATTGCACTCTTGGGATTCGTTGATACAGTGGTGAGTATGTGCGAAAAGATAGACATCTGCACTCAGGATAACACAATGAAATTGTCTGCCATTCAATATAAACCTCCCAAGGCGCAAACCCAAGTTGCGAGGGGTGAATTGCTCCAGTTAGTGGAACAGTCCGCAAAACAAGGGGCTGATATAATCGTCTGTCCCGAGATGGCGGTGAGTGGGTACGTCTTTGAGTCCAAAGAGCACATTCGTCCGCACTGTGAGCGCGCAGATGGTCCAACAGCCAGAGAACTTGCCAAGATAGCCAAGGCTTATCGGTCGTGGATTGTGTGTGGTATTGCAGAAGAGGCGCCAGATGGTACATTGTACAACTCTGCGGTGGTGCTATCATCGACAGGGAATTTGGTGGCTTGTTACCGAAAGATATTACTTTATGAACTGGATGAAACGTGGTGTACGCCCGGTACAGAGCGGATGCTGATTCAAACTGAGTTTGGCTCTCTTGCACCAGCGATATGCATGGATCTCAATGACAATGAACTCATCTACTGGATGTGGCGTGCTAGACCTGATATTCTGGCCTTCTGCACCAATTGGCTGAATCAAGACTCGCCGATTGATTCCTATTGGAAGTGGCGTACACCTCACTGGAACGGTTGGTTTGTTGGCGCCAATCGATGGGGCGTCGACGTGAGTACCCCTTTTCGAGGGGAATCAGCCATCATTGCTCCGAATAAAGAGACGGTGGCTCAGGCACAGATTGAGGGTGATGCGATTTTGATGTGGGATACCGAAAACACTTCGGAATCGACCTGATCACAAACCGGTACCGCAGTCTCCAATGGCTTCGGTGACGTAATAGTCTTCAGTTGAGTTGTCCGTATCGATCAGTCTTCCATTGTCCATCACTCTTCGTACAGACTCTCCGGTGTAGGTACCCGATACATATTGAAATCCACTGTCCAAGCTGGAGTGGAGGCGTTTGAAATCGCCACTGTCTGCATCCATCACTGCTTCCATAGTGTCGATTACATGCCCGGATGGGGTCATCCACATATCGCTACCTCTATACCGAAACGGTTCGCCATCATCGGCTGCAGCAGCATCTACAATCACGAGGCTGGGACCAAACACTGTAATCAGCCAGTCGTACCCACCAGAGTAGAAGATGGAGGTTAAATTTTCTACAATTGGATCATCGGTGTCTCGTTCGTATTCTTCCACATAGGTTTCAAAATGGGCATCAAAGTGTGAGAAGGAAGAATAGGGACTGTGATCGGCGGCATCGTGTGCAATTTTTATGCATCCTCCCGGTTCCAAGTATCGGTACTGAGAATCCATTGAAATCTGCCACAGATTGGCAAGGTATACATTCTCGGCATCATCAGCAAAGCCATCGGGTTCATATCCGCTGTTGATTTCGCCGGCGACTCCAAATACATCGCCAATTCCTAATCCGCCGATATCCAGTGTGTACTCACTGATATTTCTCAACTGAATAAACTGATCGGAGTAGTAGCGGTCAATACCTTCAGTGGGGATACTGCCCGCATAATAGACCTCTTCGATTTTGAGGTGATCAAACGGAGATTGTGGGGTGTCATCGATGACGGGACTTTTTTCATTTTCTGTACAGGCGATCAGTGCCAGTAGTGCAATCATGATTCTCTCTCAAGTTGTGGATAGATAGATTCTTTGACCAGACATTCGCTTAGTTCTCGCTCAAACTGCTCTACCAGTTCCTCACAGGGACCTTCTATGATGACTTCAATTCTAGAGTCTCTTCGATATCCTGAAGGGTTGAGGGTTTGTGCTTTTCCGACAAAATTGAATCCCCACCAGCCTTCATTGGTTCTTAGAACCGCCTTTGTGCGTAAGGACCCAGGTAGGTTTGCCAGGCGATTGAGCCATTCATCTATGGCAACTGCATCAAAGATTAAGTCTTTCCAGCAAATCCAGCCAAATGTCGATTCAGTACTCGATTGGTGCACTCGTCGAATGATGGGGGTTGTTTCATCACAAACCGGTTCCTTAGAACTGTCATCATCATTGTGATGATGGTGGTGATGGTGATCGGTGCCATGTGTGTGGTTGTGCGTTGTACTTTTATGCGTCCGATTGGAAACGCTGTCTAATAATTCGATTGGGATTTGCCCGTTGATGATTCGTTCCACGTGTACTTTTGCGGGAAAGAGCTGTTCACTCCACGAGGTAAAGGTATCCAATTGTTCTGTCGTTGCCAAATCACTCCGATTGGCAAGAAGGATATCGGAAGCATCGATTTGATCTTGCATAGTCTCTCGTTTCAGAGCCTCATTCAGGTACGCTGGATCCAATAAACAAATGATGGAGCGTAGATCGATCGATTCACGAATGCCGGTCCGACTTAGCGTATCAATGATTCCAGATAGTGCGGCTAGTCCAGTGGGTTCAATCAACAGTCGATCTGGACGACGTTGGAGAAGCCGAACCAGCGATACTTCAAACATGAAACCAGCGCTGCAGCAAATGCATCCACCCGCCACTTCTTTGATCTCAAGACTCTTTTGTGAGGATGTATTCTCAATCAGTGCCCCATCAATGCCAATCAAACCATATTCGTTGACGAGGATCGCCCAGTATTCTGTTGGTGGTTT
>CAJWHX010000226.1 GCA_913040875.1 uncultured Pseudomonadota bacterium
AGTGCGACTTCACCGTCTTTAATAAATAATATTCTTGGAACTGATAACACTCGGTATTTTTGGACAATCGCTGGACTATTATCAATATTGACTTTAACGACAGTTAAACGTCTTTCTTGTGCAACAGACTCTAGTATAGGCGTCAAAATTTGACATGGTCCAGACCAATCCGCTGATAAATAAAGGATAATATCCCTTCTCTCATTCAATATACTGGCGAATGCATTGTCATCAACACATCTCATCTTTTCTCCTGAATAGGAAGGGTGTTCAGATACCTACAACGAACTTCAGACCTGAGGTATAAAGAAATAACGACCCTAAGTACTCATATCTATCTCAAAACATACGTTCAACCGAATGTTATTCGGTTGTCTACGACGTACATGATGAATGCCGCAATGTTCATACACTTATTTCTATAGGATTTTGGGTTGAATCGCCATCAACGCTTCCTTGTCAATACAATCAATGTTTGTTGGATCCATATATTTTTCTGCAAACGTCAGATAAACATCCAAGCGCACAAATTCATTGAACAGCTCTGGATCCAGATGATGGTCTTTTTTCATAAAGCCCATAATCCGCATGGCTTCTGAGAGTTTCTTTGCAGGTTTATACGGTCTATCGGAAGCCGTAAGTGCTTCAAATACATCCGCAATCGCCATCATTCGAGCCTGAATCGACATCTGGTCTCGAGTGAGACCTTTTGGATAGCCGGTTCCAATCATCGTTTCGTGATGACCACCTGCAAATTCAGGGACGCGCTGAAGGTTTCTCGGAAATGGCATTTGCTCGAGCATATCAATTGTGATCCGCATGTGATCCCGAATCTTATCCCGTTCATCAAAGGTAAGCGTTCCGCGACGAATACATAGATTGTCCACGTAATCCTGGGTCAAAATCGGCCTAGATTGACCGCCAAGATCGATTGTGCGTTTGGCAATTGAATGAATCCGTTCAATGTCTTTATCGTGCATAAACTCGCCACCAATGTTGGCTTGACGAATGAATGCAAAATCCTCATCCAATTCCATACACACACGCTCTAACTCTGCTTTGGCTTCTGACTCATCTTTTCCACTCATGCAAGAGCGAAGCATGGAGATCTCGGCTTCTTTTTTGGCTACTGCAAATCGAAACTCAACCTCGTGGATTCGATCGTAAATGGTTTCAAGCTTGGTTGCCTTGTCCATCACATATTCTGGTATGCAGATCTTACCGATATCGTGCAACCATCCAGCAACGTGTAACTCATACATATCTGCATCACTAAATTCAATCTCTCCAAACGGTCCATCCCCCGCCGCATGAATCGCGTAGGCAAAATCCATCACCAAGTCCGGAACACGCCGACAATGACCTCCTGTATAAGGAGACTTTGCATCCACTGCTCCCGCAATCAATTTAATAAATGAATCCAACAGTTCAGCCAGTTCTGTATGCAGCGCGGTATTGTTGATGATACCCCCCCCCATACCCGCCAATGCTTCCACTAGGGATTCCTGCAGAAGAGAAAATGGTTGAACGACACCCGTTTCTACATTTTTGGCATTGATCAGCTGCAATACACCAATCGGCTCCAAGTCTCTTTTGAACATTCCAACTGTCAAGAATGACTGAGAGCGATACCCCATGCTTTTATCCATTGCATAGGTGCCTGAAAAATCAAACTGGGAGTCATACACATCTTCAATATTAGCAATCTTCCCAGTATGAATGACATGAAGGACAACGTGGTCTTGAACGTCTCCATTTAATGAAATGGGTTCGAACTCTGAGGGTAAGGAGGTTCCGGAGGTACCCCCAAAATGAATACCCAACGTCGGATTGCGGACCACCTCAAAATGAATACCATTGTCTTTGATAACATACAATGTAGCACCATCAGCGTTGGTCAAACGCATAGCTTCATCAACAATCATTTCTAGAATGGCATGCTCACCATCCACACTTGCAAGACCTCGGGCAATCTGAACCAAAGTATCCAGTACATCTACAGAATCAAGTTCCAGAGGCATGAGTTACTCCAACTTTTCCTTTCTATTACACGACAATCTAACAAACTCTAGAACAAATGAACACTCGGTATACTCAAGATGGGTCTATGTATACAGACCTATCAAGACACAGGAGTACGCACTCAATTAATGTTCCTCGTCGACACGATGCCTATCCATTGAAGTTAAAAGAATGGTGCGACAACATGGAGTGGTCATTGGAAAGACTCTTGGAAAACCTCTTTTGATTTCACCACTAAGGAGTCGAAGTCCAAAAGGCACTTAAAGACACTATGACTATGGCAACAAATAGGATGCACTAAGCAACGACGCAAAATCTAGCGGTCCGGACGTTGGTGCGTAATCACCCAAATCATCCAGTTCTGTCAAGTCTTGCATGGTCAATGTCATTTCTCTCAGTCTTCGCGATTGAGTGATCGCCATT
Organism: uncultured Pseudomonadota bacterium; assembly: GCA_913040875.1. The sequence continues at coordinate 2,446 of CAJWHX010000226.1, forward strand.
GCACGAAGCATCGCCATGGCAACAGGGTCAGCATCATCCAGTAATGATTGAAATACAGACGACTCTAGCACATACAGTACCGTCGGTTCAATCGAACGAGCAGTCGCCAGTCTCGGAGCTCTTTCAAGGATTCCCATTTCACCAAACGCCTCACCAGTACTCATGTCGGCGAGCATGGAACTGACTCCCGTTGGAGATTTCCGTTCTACACGAACTTGCCCCTCCCGAATCAGATACCAATTCGATTCAACAACTCCCTGTTGAAAAATGGTCTCGCCAATTTGTGCGTGACGCACTTGTAAATGATTCCGAAACAGTGCAATGCTCGTTAATGAGCACTTACGAAAGTAGGGTGTAGATAGAAGGAAGTTGAGTTCACTTGGGGACATTGTCTTACTCCGGTTTCAACTACAATCAATCTAGCATGCAAAGTGGGGTTTGATGGGAAAAGAACTGAGATTTACATTTTGTTGCAAATTTGATACATCCTTTCCTTCTAACCCATCATCTCATCACGCCCGTTTCAAACGACCGTTTACAGCTAGAAACATTCTTTTCAAAAGGAGAACTTTTGAGACCCATTCAACTCCATGAAAAGCTTTGGACAATCCCAGGCCCATTAACCGTCCTTGGTATCATTCAATTAAATACACGGATGACCATCATCCAACTGGACAATGGTTGCTTGTGGATCCATTCTCCAATCCCTTGGACAGAGAAATTGAATACCTACATACGCGCACTTGGTCAAATCGAGTTCATTGTAGCCCCGAGTTGTTTTCATCATATGTTTGTAGGACCTTGGAAAGAACATCACCCACAGGCCAAAATTTGCGCTCCAAAAGGACTTCACAAAAAACGACCGGACTTGCAGATAACCCACACCTTGCAGAATGAAGGTCAAACCGTATGGAGTGAGATAGACTGCATCGAGATTCAAGGTATGCCATTTGTACAAGAATTTCTGTTCTTCCACAGAGAAAGCCAAACTCTTCTAGTAACCGACCTATTTTTCTTTCTACCCAATGCCAAAGGCTTTACGTCCTTATATGCTTGGTTGAACGGCGTCAAACATACAATGGCTACATCACTGCTCTTCAAATCCGCCATTAGAGACCGTGCGGCATTTAGGGCGTCACTTGAATCTTTGAGAGCCATATCAACGAACGTACACAATATATCCCTATGTCATCATCTGGTGATCACAACTTCGACCCCGCACTCTGAGAGTGAACAGATCCAACAACGAGACGTCCCACAACTTATTGTCGACGCTCTAGATGCGCTCTAGATCATTCTGCGAATAGAGACGGCCCCGACGATGGATCGTCTAAAATAGGCCAACACCAACACCGACCATCTGTTCAACGCCATACGCAGTATACCGATTGGAGTAGGTGAAGCCAATATTGACAAGGAGGAGATCAAATCCAGCTCGAACTTTATAATAAAACTCATCTCCAAAACCTGGGAAGTCTGCGCTTGCCCAATCTACGGGTTCACGTACATCTCCGAAATAATAGGTCGGACCAGCAACCGCCGACAGACTGGCAATTCGCAAGTCAACCAGTGCCGAGACAGTCGGTGCAACACCATAAGCTTCTGGCATCGTCACAACGGCATTTGAATAGGAGTTGCGAACGCCATCTACTCCCACCTGCATCCCAACTATTCTCCACCATGGGCCGATTGAAGTTCCGATACGAATGTCTTCACCCGTAGTATCTGTCAGAGATACGGTTCGAACATATTGTGCTCGGGTCATACCAGTAATTTTAAGTCCACGTGTCTTTTGAGCGTAGCGCACACCCAATGCACCACCCAGATTCAATCCAGAATACCGATCACCATCCACGATAAACGATTGACCTGAAATTATGGGTTTAACGTGGGGACGAACTTTAACCCCTTCCTTGGCCTCAGCGAATTGTGACACAGCAAATATCAATGCAATAGACATGGCTACTCCTTTTTGTAGAAAACACGGTGTACATTGAATATATTCGGTCTGTGAGTAACAAAACAAAAACAATTCTATCTAGAACACACTCTTTGTTGTGGTGGCAGTCGATCCTAGCAGACTTTGCAATTGCACTCCCCATCATGATGGGAATTATTTTTTCTCCATTCAGTTCATTAATTGGATCGGGCAAAGTCGATGTTTGGAATCATGTGTGGGGTTCATGGTGGTGGTTTGACTCCATCAGCCATGGAAGTGCTCCTTGGCAAACAACTTTATTGCAGTATCCAGATGGTGGTACGCTCTGGTTTATCGATCCTGTACTTGCAGTCTTGGGACTTCCATTCGCTGGGTTTTCTCCAGCACTGGCATACAATCTTGGGATCTGGGTGTATCTTGCGTTTGCATCTTGGACATCCAGACGATTTGCCATCGCCTTGGGTGCTGCACCAAACGCCTCGTGGATTGCAAGTATTGTCGTGGTGTGCTCGGCCTGGATGCTCTCAGAAATTTCAAACGGTATCACCGAAGCGGTGAACATCGGACCGGTTGCACTGGCAATGGCGTGGACAGAGGATGCGTGCCGTGGAAAAGACGACCAGCAGACAGCTCTGCAATGGATGAAGGCAGGTGTTGGAGTCGGAATCTCCACGATGGCATCTCCATACTTGGGTCTTGGTGTGGGAATCGTTGTGGCTGTTCGAACGCTCGCCTCCTTCAAACACACGTGGAAATGGTCCTGGCTCGGTGGTCTGACTTCTCTTTTGGTTGCCAGCCCAACCCTTCTATTGTTTCGGTTGCAACTTGATGCATCCAATGCCATCATCAAACGTCCGGATGGTATGAATGAAAGTCTTGCTCTGCACAATGCTGTCGATCCAAGAACCTTTATCGCCCCGTTTGGATTTCAGTCGGTTGACTTAACCAACGAAGGTTTTGTGCACAGCATGTACTTGGGTCTCATTGCCTGTTTCTTTGCCAGTCGAGTGCTCCGCTCTCATAAAGGATGGGCTATTGCAGGATTGATATCCATGATTTGTGCTTTGGGCCCCTACTTATATTGGGGAGATGGTTGGGTTATTGCGGGAGGTGCTCGTCTAAGACTCCCATGGTTTGGACTGCAGCAAATTGCGTCAGGGCTTGCCGTGACGCATCCTTTGCGCCTAGGTGTCCCCGTATTGGGAATCGTTGGAGGGCTTGCCGCTGTGGGCTTAACGACCCCCTATTGGTTGGACAGAATCAAAACCGTCGGTATTCTCATTGCCATCGATGGACTGTTCATATCCGGCGCACCATTCCCCATGTCTACGGCAGACGGCACCATTCCCCCCGTGTACGAACTAATTGAGCAGGACCCAAGAACTGTCGGTGTACTTGACTTACCGACGGACTCAGGGTCAACGATGGTGGCATCTCAATATTTGTACTGGCAGACCTTTCACGGCAAAGGAATCCCCTACGCACCAGATGTTCGTGCGAGTACAGCATCCCTTCTCAACAACCCTGCCTTCAGACGTCTCGCTGCTCTATGCAACAGGAGAGCGGATGAACACCGTCGATTGGGGTTGCACAATCGCTCACCAGGTTCAAGCGACCCCAGAACCCTAGGATCGCTCGGATATGGATGGATCGTGCTTCACAAAAATGTCGACCCCAGTGT
>CAJWHX010000227.1 GCA_913040875.1 uncultured Pseudomonadota bacterium
ACGAGCGATTCAGGCGTTGCAGCCGCCTCAAAAGGGTGATCAAGATCAGCAAGATGGTGAGGATGAGCAGGATCAGAACCAAAATGGAGAGCAAAAGCAGCAACAGGCAGGAGACATGAGTCAGCGTCAGGCTCAGCGTAAAATGCAGGCTGCCAAAGAAAAGGAAGCCAAACGGGACCAAGAACAGCAAACGGTACCGGTCGCAGGAGGATTTGTGGAGAAGGATTGGTGATGTGGTTGTATAGTATAATGGCTCTCGTGTTGGCCCAAGAGGTACAACTCAGCATTGATAGCAATCAGATAATTGTTGGTGTTCCAACAGTTCTGACAGTTCTGGCGACGGGTTTTGAAGAGGAACCCACTCCCGAAGTGGGTGAGATAGCCATTCAAGGGCGAAATCGGGATTTTGTACAGTTAGACTTCTTAGGTGTGAACCCAATGGTTTCCCGTCAAACAAGCATCATCAATGCTCGCCGATCGGATTCTGTGAATGTACACTATGCCTATCGATATCGTCTGATGGTCCAGAAGGAAGGTGAGTATCAAATCCCAACCGTTCAAGTGACGCAAAATGATCGATCTGCCACTTCAGCACCGGGCCGCTTCTCAGTGAAAGAAGCACCGACCACCCCTGAAATGGCAATTGAACTCAATATTCCGAAAGGGACTGTCTGGGTGGGACAAACCATACCACTGAATATCGATGTATATTTGCAACGGGATATTGGAGACTTGACAGTAGTGGTACCGTTGTTTGATGAATTTCCTGTTCAGCCAAACTCAAGTGCGCAGGTCACACAAGAGTTCACGCTGACGACGGTGCATGGTGACATCAATCTTCCAGTGTTGCAAGATCGCGTTCGAAAGGGAAATCAAGAGTATACTCGAGTTCGAATGATGGGTGAGGCGACCCTAACGCAGGCCGGAAACATAGAGGTGCCACCATCCAAGATATTGGCTCAAATGGTTGTTGGCCAGCAGCGCGGGATGATGGGCTTTTCTAGAAACCAGTATCAGCTGTTTCAAGCAAAGGACACAGAGAAAACCTTGGATGTTAGACCCCTCCCGCTCAAAGATAAACCGGATTCTTTTTCAGGAGCGGTGGGCGAAGCCTTTTCGATGAAAGTGAGTGCGAATAAAACGGTGGTCGCAGTCGGCGAACCGATACCCCTAGAGTTGGAACTTCGCGGGAAAGGAAACCTTGACGGCATTCGACTTCCCGATTTTGAGTCTCTGGGGTTAGACGAGCGGATTTTTGAAACTCCGAATCAGATACCCCTCGGTATTGACAACGATGAGGGCGCCAAGGTCTTTTCCTTCTCTGTACGACTGAAGTCTCCAGATGTCAGGGAGATACCCGTATTGGATTTTGGGTACTTTGATCCAGAGAAGGGAGTTTATCAGCATGCATACACTCAACCAGTGGCTCTGTCTGTGTCCGGTAGCAAAGTGATTTCGGTCGATCAAGTCGTATCGAATGGTCAGCAAAAACCGACTGTAGCGTCAGAAATCGGTCGTGACGGGTCTTTGTCAATCAGTCGATTTGATTTGAGTTGGTATGAGAGTGATTCGGCTTCAAGAATGCCCTGGTGGCCACTGACCGTTGGTGTACACGGTTTGGGATTCTTGGCTTTTCTGACACTGACTTGGAGAGAGCGCACACAGGAAGATAGAGCGGAGCGATCTGCTCAAAAGGCTTCCAAGATGGCATTGAGCAAGGTGTCTAAAAAAATGACAACAGCTCCGGCTTCTGAAATAGCCTCTGAAGTTTCCCAAATTCTCAGACAAGTTGGCAAAGAGCATCCGGATACGAAAGATAAAGTAGAAGAGATTGTGCAAGGTATTGAGATTGAAAGTTATGCTCCCACTGCAAAGACCCAGCCCTTCTCTGATGCTGTACAACATAGTGTACGTTCGTTGCTCTCCGCCTTACTGATACTGTTGTTTTGTATGTCACCAACGGCGGAGGGAGAGATTTCATCCGGGATTTCTGAACTTCAAACATCCTATCAAGAGGCTATGGGTATCGAAGCGCACACAGAGCGTCAGCAGGCAATGCTGTCAGTTCAACATCTTCTGAAATCACATGTCGATCGCTATCCGGACGATGGTGAGGCATGGACCAATTTGGGGACCGTTTCGTTACACGTTTCGGACAGAGGACGAGCTGTATTGGCATATGAAAAGGCACAGCGTCTTGGGGTGGAGGAAGCTTTGATAGAACGAAACCTTACTGAGATCAATGCAGGTCTACCGTCTTGGGTACAGCGTAGCGAGAACAGTTTATGGCAGGATGCGCTGATTTGGACCACACTGCCACTGGTATATCAATGGATGTTCTTCAACGTTTGCGGAGTGGTCTTGCTGGTTGGGTGGAGGTACTCCATTCGATATCGACTGGTGCTGATACCTTGGACGGCTCTAGCCGTTGGATTGGGCGTTTCGTGGCTGAATTCCTTAGAGCCATTGGTTGTCGTGATGGAAAGTACGCCATTACGAAGTGCAGATCACGCTCAGGCTCCATTGGTTAGGAATGATTGGATGCCGACGGGGGCGCAACTGATGGTTGTTCAACACCAGCAGGAATGGGTGCAGGTTCAGCTGCCAAGTGGCGTTCAAGGGTGGTTGCCACAGGCTTCGATAGCGGATCTCTAGAGATTTCGTTAGGGGAAGAGTCTCAATAGGATAGAAATATTGGAGTGTCGAGTAGAAGTGTAATCGCTGACAACGACTCTTCGGTCGACTATGTACCGTTAGACACCTTAGAATGAATTCTCTGATGGGGGCTGTCAATGTTATACTGTTCGTGTATCGCGTCATTTTGTATCAGTCGCACGACAAAACGATGTATCCCCATTGAAAGGAACAAAAGAAAATGGATCTTGTGAAATTCATGCTGACATTGTCAGGTATCTACATGCTTTCCGCGTGTACTGATTCGGGAAAGCCTGTGATCGAATCCGAAGAAATTGTACCCCCCGTCAATGAAACTCCTACACTGTCGGTGTTGTCTCCAACCGATGGTGACGTGCTATTGTCCGACGCTTTGGTCAATGTGTCGTTGCAAGTTCAAGATAATGAGGATTCACCATTTGATTTAAGATTGTCGATGCATTCAGATCTGGAGCAAGAGATTGTAGCCGATTGGCAGATTGACGAATCTGGTCTTGCTTCGACATCTGTTCAACTAACTGAAGGGGTGCACGAACTGACATTTGCAGTTGAAGACACCGGAGGTGAGTCGGCTTACGAGTCTATTTCTGTAGAGATACTACGTCCAAATGAGGATCCGTCCTGTCTAATTTCGGCGCCTCTTTCCGATCAATGGTGGCCAATCGGAACGACAGTATCCTTTGTTGGAATGGTTTCCGATGTAGAGCACATGTCGCCTCAACTGCTGGTAGAGTGGCTGGGTTCGAATGGCATTTTGGGGGAGAGTACACCAGAGGCCGATGGAACTGTGCTGTTTGATTTGGAGCTGCCTGAAGAGGGAGAACAGACAATCTCCATGCAGGTTTCTGATCCAGATGGAGGATTTTGCAGCGTAGATGTTCTTCTTAAGGTGGGGGTTCCACCGGTGTTGACCCTTCGAAGCCCTGAATTGAGTGATGTGGTTACACTTGATGAGATTGTCAATCTTTGGGTCGATGTAGAGGACTTCGATACCGCAGGGCAACTCTTGGAAACGACGGTTCGCTGGGAGAGCGATATCGATGGACTCATTTATGAAGCACCGACAGAAGACGGGAGTTCGCTGTACTCCATATCCACCTTATCACCAGGGGTACACACACTAACCGTGACAGCCACCGATATTGAGACTTTGACCGATGTAGAGACGCTGGAGTTGCGTGTCAATCGTCTACCGGAGGTTCAGTCACTCGAACTTTCCCCCGACCCTGTCTATACAACGGATGATCTGATCGCCACCGCTACAGTGTCAGATCCCGATATGGACAGTCTCAATATCATCTATGAGTGGTATGAAAATGGACAACTGACCAGTGTAACCGGAGATACGGTTGCCGCAACAGATATTCATTCTGGGGATACGTGGCGTGTTGTAGTTACACCCAATGACGGTTATGCGAATGGTGTCTCTCAAGAAGTCAGTATTCTGGTTTCCAATACACCCCCTACGATCTCCAGTATCTTTGTGTCTCCAACGGGAAACATTTACAATGATCAGATTGTCACCTGTACGTCAATTGCAACAGATCCAGACCAAACCCTGTACCCTGTTTATGAATGGGTTGTGGATGGTACTCAGTACATTTCTAGCGCCATTGATTTATCTACAACGGTAGCCATTCCGGGCAGCACTGTCACATGTGAGGTCTCTGTTACCGATGATGATGGAGCCACAGCGCAAGACAGTAGTGGATTTGTGGTCAGCAATCGATCCCCTATGGTCTCTAGTGCTGCTATTGATGTATCCAGTCCAACCACCAATGATGTGGTCACGTGTTCGGCGAATGCAACGGATCCAGACAACGAGAGTCTTGTTGTGGATTATGTCTGGCAGGTCGGTGGGTCTACTTTGGCAACGGGTGCCAGTGTGGATTTGTCAACTGTATCAGTCAATCCCACAGATGTGTTGATGTGTGTAGTCTCCGCCGAAGATGCTCTCGGAGAGATTGCGAGTGATTCTGCGTCTGTAACGATACAAAATACGGATCCCATTCTGAGTGACGTTGGGGTAACCCCAGTATCTCCAACGGCAGTGGATACTTTGACTTGTACTGCAACTGGGAGCGATCCAGATGGTGAGAGTCTCATTCCCACATTGGAATTTCAACATCAAGGCAGCGTGGTGTTCACCACGTCTGATTGGACTGCGAACTTCACTCCGTCACAATATGGATTGGGTGCTGGTGACACGATTTCCTGTTTGGCTACACTGACAGATGGGTATGGAGGGTCCGTACAGCTATCAGACTCTGTGTCGTTGGCCTCTTCGGCACCAATTCTGTCTAATATTTCCATTTCACCCAGTACTGCTTACACCAACACGACGGTGAGCTGCTCAGGAAACGCCAGCGATCCAAATGACGGGGACATCACTTCGAGCATTCAGTATCAGTGGATGGTGGGTACATCCGTCATCTCTACTGGTGCGACGTATAGTATTGGCAGTGGACAGACCAACGTCAATGATACGTTGATATGCTCGGCGACCGTAGTGGATTCTCACGGAGAGAGCGATACCACTAGCGCATCCATATCGATTCTGAACACCATACCGATCGTGAATGGGGTGTCGTTATCTCCAAGTTCCGTTCACAATGATGACGTGATTACGTGCACTGGGTCGGCAACCGATCCGGACGATGCCCCGACGATCTCTTATGCTTGGAAATCTTCTGGTGCGCCGTTGGGTTCAACAGATACGTTGGATTTGGCGACGACCTCTTTACTGCCAAACGACGGTTTTGAATGTGTGGTGACGGCGTCAGATGCGAACGGTGGAAGTGATACGGGCAATGCCTCGATGACGGTGTCCAATCGTGCGCCGAATGTCCCAGCGGTCAACATTTCTTGGAGTGGCAATAGCGGTACCGCCATCGCAGGGAATCCACTCACCTGTACGGCGGTCGCAAGTGATCCAGATGGCCAGTCGCTCAGTTATAGCTATTCATGGAGCTCGACCAGTGGAACCTCTGCCACAGGACAAATCATTTCCAATCAGGTGCAAGGGAATGAGACGTGGACCTGTACGGCTATCGCTTCGGACGGTCAGTTGACCAGCAGTGCTTCGACGAGCGTTCATGTTTTGCAGCCGTGTAGTCCAGATACCGATTACACAACCCTGAGTCTGGGCGGGTTGAATGATGCTGAGTTTGTTCGTGTATGTGCGGGATCCGACTCGCTTGGTCGCTATTCCATATCCAAGGACTTGGTGATGATGACCACGGAAGTCACCCAAGGAATGTTTGTCGATTTGATGGGCTATGATCCAACCACCTATGGGTCACAATATGGATTGGGTATCGATCATCCCGTGTATTATGTCAACTGGCATATGGCTGCAGATTTTGCAAATCAG
>CAJWHX010000228.1 GCA_913040875.1 uncultured Pseudomonadota bacterium
GAGGCTCAAGTACAAATCAATCAAACAAACGGCATCAATGGAGCCATCATCAATTCCGATGAAAATGGAAACTTTGAACTAACGGTACCCAGAGGATCCGATTATCAGATGAGTGTCACCCCCTTATCACCACAAAACGTCCCCTATTTGGTCCTCGACAACATGCGCTTTGAGTCAGACCCAGCCCCAATGGAAGTGGACTTGGGTGAGGGCTTTCCAATCTACGGACGCATCACAGACTATACGAACGAACGAGCAGCAACGGCACAGCTCATCGATTCCCATACGGGAATTAAAGGCCCACAGGTCTCCATCGCTGAGAACGGGTACTTCCAGCTCCGTGCTCCATATTTACGCTCCGATCTGACCGTGCGCTTGCAAGGGAACAATACACTTCTTCCAACGGTCGATATACCCATACGACTAGAAGAAGGAGACGATGATGGTTTTCGATTGGACGTAGAACTAGGGGCTTTGGACGTCGCAACCGTCTTCGGTCGAATTGTAAACCCTGAAATCCTCGCGTACGCCGACCGCAGCACCATTCGTTTTGAGTCTACAGAGTTAACCGACACCATCGGAAGCATATCCGTGGAAACCAACAATGATATCAACGGCAACTTTACCGTGCACTTGTTAAAAGGCACCTACAAAATGACGGTTATCCCCCCGTACTCAGAAAATGCAGTTGTCTCACCAACCTCATTGGACGTGGTCATCGATGACCTGCATTTTGGCTTGGGTGATATTGTCTTGCCCGAACCAGTAACAGTTACTGGGGTCATCACAGATCTGGATGGTTTTCCAAACCCTGACACCACAATCCAGTTTAAAGATGTCAACTATGCCAATACCGTGCACACCACTGTAACGGACGAATCTGGACGTTTCTCGATTAAAGTCCCACCTGTTCTGATGAACACCAGTATTATCCCAAACAGTCCAAATACAGCCATTCAGAATTTCACCTCCGATCTACGTGGCGAGATCCGAGACTTTGAATGGACGCTCCAATCTGGCCAACTCCTGTCTGGTGTTGCCAGCTTTGATGGACTTGCCGTACCATTTGCATTGTTGGAAGTCTATCAGGGCGACCAAAAGTTGGCGACTGGACTCACTGGGGAAAATGGAGATTTTGACTTTCAAATTCAAGTAGAGGAATAATTCCCCCACTGATGGATTGTAGTTGAAGAAATCAATCGTTTGGATACATTGTGCACATGCGCTTGCCTTACAACAAAATCTGTGGATTACTCATCGGGTGTTCACTTGCTTATTTCGCATCGACAGGTGAAGTTCACGCTGAGACGCTCAGCATGCAAGAGGCTTTGGTCGAATTAAATGAAGCGGTTCAGTTCTATCAAGTGGGCGATCGTCCGCAAGCGTTACAAACGTTGTTGTCTATCACAACGGATTCCAGCTACCCTCAAAGCATTCAACAAGAGGCGCGAATCTACATCGCAGAGATCCTTTTGGTCGAGGGCAATGTGGAAGGAGCCCGTAGCTATTTTCATGAGGTGTTGGAAATCAATGCCAGCTACAGTATCGATCGGTTTAGGCACCCTCCAGAAGTATGTATGGAGTTTGACTACACCAATGCCCAATGGAAGCAACGACAACCAACTACTACGATGGTATCTGCCAATCCAGTTCTTTCGAGATTTGCTCCCTTTGGTGTCTATCAATTTCAGCGCCGACAAACGTGGCGCGGGATTACCTATTCAGGGCTCCAACTAGCCACCGCCATTACCAGCATCACTCTATTTAACTACTTGCAACAAAATCCCGGCTACAACCAAAATGACCTCGATGAAAAGGCTAGACTAGAAACCCTCCTGACCGTTCAACGAGCGAGCGCAATTGGATTTTACAGTCTGTGGCTGATGTCGAGCATCGATGCACAGCGCAGTTGGCAGATCGGTGAGATCGAAGAATAGAGAATACTCGCACGAATAGACTCGACCGACCCAACGTCTCCATGTAGGCATGTAGGATCGAGGTACTTACTGGAAGAACTGCATCCAGACCACTGCAGAGTCATTGGATATGTCATCCGATCCAGGTTCCATACGCATTTGGTATCCACCACCAATTCGAACAGCGTCTTCTGGACTGTGCCAAGTAACACCAGCGCGTACTCCAGCAGCATCGCCAGCATTGTCGAGAGCAGTATTGTCATCAAATGAAGAGTATCTAGCTGCGAGTTCATAAGAACCAACGGTGTATCCAAGCTGTGCAAAGTACCCAAACCTATCTGTTTCACTCAGCACAGACGGAACATCGAGCGTTGTATCCGTTGGTGTCAAGGATCCCGATCGCACCTCTGCAAGAAGTGCCAGTCCCTGAACTCGAACGATCAAATCTCCGCCCAGAATGAGTTCATCCGTTGCAATCCCTTGATCGTAGATCACATCTCCACCAAGACCAATGGTCACGCCATCGACGACACCATAGGTCTTTAAGGTCGGTGCACTACCGACGGTAAAGTCAACGCGACCAACAAACATCTTTCCAGCGTTGTCATCGCCAAACATCGACTGGTTTCCGTTGAATACCCCTGCATAAATCAATGCCTTCCCGTTGTTTTGACCGACTTTATAACGAGCAACGACACCCGTATCACGATTGGGAACCATCCAGTTTGAAGCGTGGGCACGCGTGGCCAGAGGTAGGTCGGTGGAAGACATGATTTGCTCACGAGAAACCGGAGTCTTCTGAACCCCTGCCGTCACCCATAGTGGAACACCGATAATGGGTCGAACACCAAAATTGGCATCCACAATCTGAATATCCTGATCGGGGTGTGAGATGAGTCCATCGTATGGGGTCGACATCCCTAAAATGATGGAGTATTTGAGCATATCCGATTGACCGACAAATCCAGCACGAGCTCGACGCAGTTTAAAGCCTATGTCATCTTCTGGATCGCCATACCCAGAGGGGTCCGCGAGCGTATTCTCATCCTGGTCATAGAGCGTCACCCAACTTTGAACCAATAGGTACGGAGTCGGTGCCGGAACGAAATCTTCAGCGTGTGCAAAATTGGAAACGAGAAGGGAAAGAAACATGGGCGACATCATACGACCTCTACAAAACTGGTTACACTAAGTACATAACACTTAGTCTCCTTACTATATTGAGAGAATCAAATGCTTGTCCAATTAATTTTGTCGTCTGCCTTCTTTGCTTGTCAAAATCAGCCTCTCACTCCAGCGGCTTATACCATTGAAGATTTATCTCAGACAATTGGGGGTCCAAAAGCCTTGGCGCAGCCTGGAGACATCATCCTCGAGAACGAATACCTCCGAGCCGCGATTATTGGAAAACGTCCCTCGATGGGCCCCCATACCGATGGAGGTGGATTGATCGATGCCGATATTCAGCGTCGTTCACCGGAATACGCCAATGGACACGGAAACGATCAATTGGCGGAGATATTTGCAACCGTCAATATGAATGTACCCCACATTGATGCAGACAATGGCACAGTGGAGATCTTGTCTGATGGAAGCGACGGAACAGCCATCGTGTGTGTGGTCGGCGATGCCAAACCATTCATCTCGCTACTGGATGCCTTGTGGAGCGTACTGCAGTGGAAACAAGGTACAGAGATGCCGTTTGACATTCGCACGGACTACATTTTGGAATCTGGGTCCCCTGTCGTCAAGTTGCGTACCACAGCACTCTTTGGAGAGAATGCTGGCTGTCAAGAAGACATCTCTGGTGCGACGATTGTGACAGATGCTCCCGAGCAGGTGGAAGAAACGGATCCTTCTCTGATTCAAATCGCTCTAGATGCAGGCGTAGCGTTTGGAGACTTTTATTTGCAAGGCGGTTCTCTCAATGTATTTACTCCAGGCATTGGATTCGATGAAACAGGACTTGTCTTTGAGTTGAGTCAAGCAGAGGTCAACACCTTTACAGAGCCCATCTTAGCCAATTTCATCGCGGGAACAGGAAAGGACATCAGTTATGGTATCACCAACCCCAATGGTCAGTTCTACATCCCCCTCTTTACCTCATCGCAGACGGTGGGCTTTGGTGCCGCGTTTAAAACGTTTGAGAAACCCTCTGCAGATGACACCGCTGCCGAACCGGTTCCCGAAGGATACACCTGCTACAACAAACGCTGCTTCCCCAGCCAAATCCAATACGAACGATGGTTTACCGTGGGTGAAGGAGACGTCGGTTCGATTCTCGATCACTTCATCATGGAATCTGGTGAAGCACACGGGACAATCAGTGGCTTTGTTAGAGAGGAAGAAACCGGCATTGCAGTCACGAACGCCTCTGTATTCGTATTTGCCTGCAACGACGATGGCACATGTGACGAATTCCCCTATTCTCAGTGGCTAACCGATGTTGGCGATGATCCTGTAGAAGACGGATCTTTTGAAGGTCTATTGCCGGTTGGTTCTTATGAACTGTTGGTACATAAGAAGGGTAGACCGGATTCAGCACGCATCCCGATAAACGTGACCGAAGGCTCTGAAGATACTGTTGTCATTGGCTCTCCAATGCCCAGCACACTCACCTTTCATGTCTGGGATGACTTTGAACGGGCACTTCCTGCCAAGGTATCCATCTTCCCAGTAGACGACGCGGTTGATGTGTTGAACGAAGACTTGGGGGATGGATACATCTCTGGAAATCCGGCTGCCGTTCTCTTTGCCCCATACGGAAGTGGTTCTGTAACGTTGCCTGACGGCGAGTATTATGCGGTTGCTTCTAGAGGTCCTGAATATGAACTGGACATCTCTGACCCGTTTAATCTGTCTTCCAATTCCGCTGTCGATTTGGAATTTCACTTGTTCCGATCGGTGGACACTTCTGGCTGGATCTCAGCAGACTTTCACGTACACTCGAGACCCTCTCACGATTCTGGTGTGACTTATGAACTGCGTGTCAGTACGATGGTGTCCGAAGGCGTTGAGTACTTCACAGGAACCGACCATGACTTCATCAGCGACTTCGACCCTACAATTGAACGCATGGGACTGACAGAATGGGTCAATTCTGCGCCAGGACTTGAGATTACCTCAATTGAGGTTGGTCACTACCTTGGGTTCCCAGTCAGAATCGACAACCTCTCCGATTCTGGTGGTGCCGTTGACTGGACCAATGCCCGCCCACAAGAAATGATAACCGAGATGCGAGACTTGATTGGTCCGACAGACGTAGAACCGGTCGTTTACATCGGACATCCACGCGATGGTATCTTGGGATATTTTGATCAATTCAATTTGGATCCATATGGCGACAATCAAGGTGGCTACAATCTGTTGAGCTCGCTGAGTGGCAACCTTCTAGCGCAAGCCAATCCGGCACTCGAGCAAAGCAACTTCTCCACGGATGTCGATGCACTGGAAATCTTGAATGGAAAACGCTTTGAAATCATTCGTACACCAACCCAGCCAGAACTCAACCAGTACTCAGAGGATGGCGTCCTTAGCAACTACGATATAAACACTCGTACGATGGACGAACAAGAGGCGATGCAAAATGGCGAGTTCCTACTTGGCTATGGCCATGAAGGACAAGTCGATGACTGGTTTACGCTGCTGAACTTGGGATACCGCTTCACGGCACTCGGAAATTCAGATACACACGGGACCACCAAAACCGAATCCGGCTGTCCTAGAAACTACGTACGACTTACTCAGGATGATCCCCTCCTGGCAAGTGATGCAGCCATCGCAAAAGCGGTCAAGGAACATCGTGTGGTTGCCAGTTATGGTCCGTTTGTGGAGTTCTATGCCAATGGAGACCCCGCTCAAGGAGTCGGTTCTGATGTCACTATGGACGGCAGCGACGTCACTTTCCACATAGAAGTCCAGAGTCCCGGCTGGTTCAATGTCGATCGCGTAGAACTGTATGAAAATGGAACCCTCATTAATATGTCACCTCATATTTTTGGGACACATAATATTATCACGTTACTGATTCTGTTTGCATATTAAATAAAAAAATATGAGACCCATATATATCTTAAGATGAAGTACTACACAATTAAT
>CAJWHX010000229.1 GCA_913040875.1 uncultured Pseudomonadota bacterium
GCCAACTTTTCGCCATACCATCCCATCTTCAATAGCGGTGTATTCATTCGATATCAACGGGGTGGCGTACTTGTGCCGTCAGATGAAGACCGCGTGTTTGATTTGCTCTACTCCGATACGTACTTGATTGGATGGAGAACCCATTTTCGACTTCCTGAACCGAGACCAGAACCATGAACCAGTTTGCCTACATTAGTCAAGTGATGAGCAATGTCCACGAGTCCGTAGAGGGATGGGCAAGAGATTTGTTACGTTCAGCCGGCTTGGAGACGACTGAAGTGTATGGGCAGTTTCCTCCAGAAGGGTCTGTAGCCAGTCACGTAGTCCTCTTCCCATATCGAATGGGCGGAGCCGACTCTCAAATTGCTACGCCGTATAAAGAACTTTCATTGATGGGCTTGAGGGCTCACAAAGGGAGTGTTCCAGGTATGCCACCAGTCTGGGGCAGGCTAGGGGAATTGTTTACGGAGTGCATTCTTGAGAAGTACCCAAAGATGACGAAGGGACCTCACGCTGGGAAACCCCATCCTGCACCGCAAATCGGTCGGTTACCTCAAGCACTTGCCGATTGGTATGAATCGCAGAAGGATACAGGTGAGGGTGGATCGTGGATTACAGACTTGGGCGGAGAGCAGTTTGCTCGGTTGCCTTCGCTTACTTGGGTTCCGGGAGCCTCCATAAAAGTCAATTATTTAGCAGTCGTAGGGGAAGGTGCGCGAGGAACCGCAGACAGAGATGCGCCTGTTGCAGTACAGGCTATGAGTGTTCTGACTGCTGGTATGCAGCTTCAGCGTTCTATTGAGGTGCGCATACCACCACCGGCGTTCGATAGATCCATTGTTGGATATGCGGAGGCTGTAGGAGAAGCGTTGGGCGATGGCCGTGTGGCGGAGGTTCTAACACATCTTGAAGATATGGATGAGGACTTGTACATGCCCATTACGTTGTTGCCGGGGAATAGCCTGAGTAATTCTGACTTTACGGGCTTGATGCAGGCACTGCAAAGGCCTCTTCAGCCCACACTGCACATGGCAGTGTCGCTCAGTGTAGGGGGGGCGCCATCCTTTACACCTGGTGTCAATGCAGATGTCCGTTCCGATCAAAAAGCCAGACGTCCTCAAGGTAGATGAGGTAGAGAAGAGATATGATTACCGTACAGTGTCTAGAACCCGATTCAATGCCTCTCATGATCTCCATAGAGGTGGAGATGCTTCAGCGATTTCGGCTTTATATTTTGAGCGACGTACGTCACGGATCTGGTTCTTCAATTCGTTCGAGCATTCTGTTACACGCTCACGAAGATCCACCTCCAGAAGCACTGTTGGTTGGCGAACTAGATGTCTACGATCCAGGTGCGGGAGATCCCCCTCTATTTAGAATTCGAAAGATGGGCGCCCGTTGTCACATTGATTTGATTCGCCCCAATGTTCGGTCTCGTCTGACAGAGGGGGGAGAGATTCAGCACGGTTCACGTATTGAAGTCATTCTTCAGGACACTCGTCGTATTTTGCTGACCATGCAGATGGAGTCTGATGCATTCAACCGTTCGTCGGCTGTGGGCGGAGGTTCATTGAAGCACAAAGACTCTCCAGCAGTATCTTCGGGCTGGTTTCTGTACAACTCTGTGTTTCAACTCATTACGTTGAACGGTATTGTCATTCGATCTTGGCTAGAGAAGTTTGCTCGTCGCGTTGGAATCCATCCCTATGTTATCGCCATTATTGTGACGGTCGGTTTGGTGATCGGATTGGCTGTGTTCGCAGCGTACAACCGAAATCAAGCGGCTCAGCAGGCGGAAGATCAGGTTGCGCAAATGGAAGATGCTCAGGATGTTCTAGAAGAATCGAGAGCCAATGCGTTGGCCAACGAGATGGCGTGTTTAGAAGAGCGTCAAGCCCTCGCCGGTCGATTGAAAGATATCGCAGAGCAAAAGAAAGTTCTTGCCAAACAAGCACTCAACTTTAGTTTCTCTCAATCTGTCTCTGAAGACATCGGTGGAAAACGAATGGTGTCGAAGCCAACGCTACCATTTGATGAACAATACCGCAAGAATACGTTGAAAGCGGTGACATTTGCGATTGAAACCGTGCAAGCGAATGCTTCTGATATGGACTTTTGTTTGGAGCAAAGCGCGCTTTTGGGTGCCGATTTGCCAAGATACATTTTGACTTGGCATCCAAATCGCGATTTGGTCTGTCCGTTGGAGTATTCCGAGATTGATCAGGGCATCAATCGAATGGGACCATGGGGTCTCAGTACTCGTGTGGCGAAGGAGTTTGGGGCACAAAATTTATCTGCGGGCGGAGAGTCTGGGTCTCAGCAGTTGGCTGAACAACTTGGAGACGTTCGGATGGCGGTTCGCTGGTCTGCTACAACCTTGACGATGGGAATGCGAGAGGTTCAGTTTACTCTGCTAACGTCCGATACCGGAACCCGTCCTGTAGTGGTCCCAAGCCAAATGCATCTGTGGTCTTTGACACTCTGGGATGCGTACAATCGTTTGCCATCTCCTGCAAGCGGCGTCTTAGACAAACCCGTTGGATACTGTGTCGAAGAACTCATTGGTAAAATGCTGAAAAATCCAGAGCCTTCGGTCCCTGGTCAGCCGGTATTGCCAGATTTGACAGCGATTGCCAGCGGAGACAAGCAGATTGCGATTTCCCCATCGGCTAGCTGTCCATGGCCAACCAACGTTTTTGAAACGTCTGCGGAAGCCGCGATTCAATCCGTTGCCAATCTCAGCATCTACGTCGACTTTGAGATGGAGCAGAAGGCGAAGAATTGATTGCTTTCCTGCATTGCTGACCTACATTTCTCTTACACTCAAGTGTAGGAGGCACGATGCTCGGATTTACAGACCCTATTCATGCAGTAGTTATTGGTGGAAATGGCGGAGTTGGTCGAGAGTTTGTTCGTCAACTTCAAGATTCTGGTCAGGTTGAAAACATTGTTGCCACTCATCGCAGTGCTATCCCAGCTGAATACCAGCATCCAAAAGTAACTTGGATTCAGGTTGATGTGCGAGAAGAAGGCACGATTGAGGCACTGGCAAAACACTTGAAAGACACTGGCGTGAAACCCAACCTGGTCATCAACTGCATAGGCATTTTGCACACATCTGAGTTTGGACCAGAAAAGACATGGCGTCACTTGAATGCACAAACCATGCACGATGTCTTTGCGATCAATGCTTTTGCCGTTGGATTATTGGGTAAACATTTGATTCCTTTGATTCCCCGTAAAGGCCGGTCCATCTTTGCTTCGATCTCAGCTCGCGTAGGCAGTATCGCTGACAATCGATTGGGGGGATGGTATTCCTATCGAGCGTCCAAGACGGCCCACAACATGTTCGTGAAGACGCTCTCGATTGAAGCTTGGCGCAAGCATCCTGAACTGGCGATAGTGTCTCTTCACCCAGGTACAGTAGATACTGCACTTTCGGGTCCATTTACGGCGCGATACGACCCGAACAAGCTGTTTACAGCCACTCGGTCTGTCAACGAACTCTCCAGTGTGATCTCCAATCTGACCAGTAAAGATACAGGTGGATTTTTTGCTTGGGACGGGCAATCG
Organism: uncultured Pseudomonadota bacterium; assembly: GCA_913040875.1. Next base: position 3,574 of record CAJWHX010000229.1, read on the forward strand.
ATTCCTTTTTGATGGGCTTTAGTCATGTAAATTTCTACAGCAATCGATTGCTTGGAGTGTTTGAAAATGCTGTCACATGTGCAAAGTTTTGAGTATTTATATCAACGGTTTTTTGGACCTCGATTTGATGAATGGTTGCGCTCGAAAATTTTATTGTTGGCACTTCTTGGCTTTGCCGTTCACTTGATATTATGGGCGTTGTATAATTCAGAGTATTCGTCTATTCAAACCAACGATGTACTGTTGTTGCAATCTCCGCTGGCGGCATTGTATACTCCGTTTTCCATTCTGTTGTTCTATGAAGTATATGAACTGATTCGAGCCATACCGTCTTCTTTTTCTGTCGCAGTCGGCAAACAGTTTGAAGTGGTGACACTGCTCATCGTTCGGGATGTGTTCAAAAATTTATCACTGTTTGAACCGTCTGTAGTGGGCGAAAATTATGTGGAGATAGCGCTGATTGTTGCGGAATGTGTGGCGTTTTTATTTTTGTTCTATACCGCATTGCGTTTTCATTCTTATGGTTCAGGGCCAAAGCTCACCACAGTCCAAGAAGCCGATGTCGAACGCTTTATATCTTATAAAAAGGCCATCTCTTTTTTGTTGTTTATCATTTATATTTTGGTCGCGTTGTTCTCTTTTATAGGCTGGGTATACTTGGCTTCCAAAGGTCAAATTGTGGTGTCAAAAGAGATATTCTTCTTGGACTTTTTTACCTTTTTGATTCTGGTTGATATATTTATCCTTCTATTTTCTTATAAACTTTCCCACGACTTCGTGCATCTTGCTAGGAATACAGGGTTTGTTTTATCAACGGTGATTTTGCGTGTTGCAATTAGTTCAAAGGGTTTTCCAGCGGTCGTTTTGTTCATCTTAAGTGGGATTCTGGGACTTGCCATCTTACGGATTACCAACAGGGATTGGAACCCACCGGTTCGATGAGTGCGGGCCCAAGAATGCGATACGTATATACGCTACTTGTATATATGAGGTGGTGCTCAATCCAGTTTTGATAAATCCCCACCGTCTAGAAGAATGTTGATTTGACGGCGATATTGAGGCACCTTAGCCTCCTTGCTGTTTCGATTGTTCTTTTCGAGTTCTCGAACCAATGCAGCGAGGGCAAAAGGGGTGCTCACAGGTTTATCCAATCCATAGGCCCATGCTCTTGCACGAATGGCAGCTCCTTTAATCAGTCCGCCTGCAATTGCAAAATTGGTACCCAACAGTTCATAGTCTACACCCTCGTGCTCTCCCATGATTTTACGCCACAACATTTGTCGTGTTGGAGCATCGGGAATCGGCAGCACGGCATAGTCATCGAAGCGTCGGAAGAATGCCTCATCCAAGTCTTCAATACGGTTAGTGGTCGCTACTAAGATGCCACTGTAGCTATCAAATCGAGTCAAAATATAGGCGACACCTGTACTCAGTCCAGATCCACCCTGATTGCTGCTTCTTTGTCGGAGAAGTGCTTCAGCCTCATCGAGGACTAAAATGGCTCCCGAAGCCTCTGCTACATCAAAGATCTGTCCGATTAGTTTCTCTGTTTCTCCGAGCCACTTACTCAGAACATTGGAGAGGTCTAGTTTCACCAACGGTCGATCGAGTGCTGTAGCGAGAGCCTCCGCCGTCATAGACTTTCCAGTGCCTGGTAGACCAGAGAGAAGCAATCGATATCCAACTTGTCTATCTGTAAATCCCGGTAGTTTTGGAAGTACGTTCAATCGATAGTCTGCATGTTTTCGAGCCTGTTCCAACTGAAACTGAACACTACTTGGAAGGATCAGGTCTTCCCATTGTGTGTTGCACCGTTTGGGTTCGGCAATTGAAGAATCGGGAACGCCACAAATGTCTCGTTCTTCTTCTCCAGCGTTTGTAGAGAGGAGGGATTTTGAAATGACTTCGTCGAGCACCACCTGTTCTCGCCGTACGTGTGGTGTGGGCTCAATCCATTGTAATGTGGCTCCGATAGCATCTGCCGTATGACGAATGAAGGTGGGGTCTGGCATCATCAATATACGGGGTGCATTTGCGTGTTGAGTCCGGGTGAGAATACTGTGTAGGATGTCTGCATTCGCTGGGTTGTGCATGGCAAAACCATCTACAACAGCGAGTCCAAATGTACAAATGTGGACAGCGATCATACCGCATAGCCGTTCAATATCCGCGTCACTTCCCTTTTGAGCCACCAGATGATGCGTACGCACATCTTTGGAGCGGTTTCCGCAATGGTGTAATAGCCGCTCTTTTGAGGCAGAGTGTATGATTTCCCAGGTTTGTTTTTTCGGTGTGAAGGTAGGGCTTGTAGGTAAACCAAGTGCTGGGGAGAGCCCAATGCAGACTCTGCCGCAATACGTTAGTCGAAGCGCTGAAGGACCTGGTGTCACAGGGTCTTGAATT
>CAJWHX010000230.1 GCA_913040875.1 uncultured Pseudomonadota bacterium
CGACCATTGCCAAAAGAAGCCATCTATCAAAATATCCCAGACGGTAATGGTGCAGTATTTGAGTTGTACCCCATCTTTTCTTCCTACAGCAATGTTGACCCATTGGATATAAAAAACCAACTTTGTTTACAACAGGTAGAACACCATCGACCTTTGTTGATTTCCTGTATGGGAACGAGAACGGACAACAGTGTGGACTGGATTTTGAGAACCAATTTCTTTGAAGATGCTCTATACAAATCAGCGCACAATTGGAATCAGTTGCTACCCGATATCGGCGTGGACACAATCGTGTACCATCGAGACTGGTTCTCCAGTGGTGATCTGGAGCGACTAGATACTGTCTTACTTCAGTGGTTTGGTAACCCGACGATTGAATCAGACAGTGGGCATATTTTAATTTGGACGCTCGCCGGCACGCTGGCCAATCGACAAGAGGCTCAAGGGGCTTTGCGAACCCATTTCCCAGAAATCGAATGACTGTACAGCAAACGATAGCAAGGATTGGTCTTGTTGTTGGTGGATTCATCTTGATAGTCACCATTTTAGAAGTCGGCTGTAGTTTTTTCGCTCCGCAGCCCCCATTGAGTTTAACAACGGACCTCCTCAACAGAGGTCGATTTACGACACCCGGTATCCATCACAACCGTCAATCTGAATTTGCCACCTCCCTTGAAGTCAACTCCGATGGATTCGTTGATTATGAATGGGCTGACAATCAACCAACAGATATCTTATTGATCGGAGACTCTTTCGTTCAAGGAGCTCAGGTTCCAATGGATAAATCAATCGGACGAAAACTGCACAATGAACTCAATCAAAACATCAAATCGATGGGGATCCCTGGAGCTGGGACCACAACAGAACTCTTGCTGTTGGAGCACTGGATTGATGTACTGAACCCCGAAATCGTACTCATAGGATTCTTACCTTCAAATGACATCTTGAACAACCACCCTGACTTAGAAAGCAAATCTGATAAACCTTTTGTAGACTTGACAGAGTGGCGCAAGGCACAGTCCCTCAGCATTCAAATGAACGAACCAAGTACCGATACATCTGGTTTAACAGCACACAGTCATTTAATCCGTTGGTTTACACGAGCTATGTACACCAACCAAGTTCAACGAACCAAACTAAACAAAGGAGACGGTGTCCCTCTTGATTGGCATGTCTACAACCCTGAAATAAATCCAACATGGACAGAAGCGTGGTCTATTACATCAGCATTGTTTAAACAGATCAATGAAGTGTGTGCCAGTAAAGGCATCGTTTTAAAAGTCGTTTTGTTTCCCAGCATAGAAGAGGTCTCTCCCTCGTATCAAAAGCAAATTCAGTCCAACTATCCTTCAACACACCAATGGAGATTCGAACAGGGGCTCGAAGTACAAGCCCTAGAAGTCCTACGGTCAGCAGGTATCGATTCTAACAACATCCTGAGCCTATACCCCTCGTTCATATCGCACGTAAACTCAGATGACCTCTACTTTCAAATGGACCACCACTGGACACCGTTGGGTCATGCTCTCGCCAGTACAGAGGTTAAGGACTGGCTGGGATCTGAATGATCTGTAAACCGTTGTATTCTGTTGGCTGCACAGGCAGCTGCTGAATAATCTGCAATATCTTCTCCCAATCATTTGGAGCATATTTGTTGGGGTCAATGACAATGCTTCCAATCCCACTATCTTGCAATTCACTCCAGCCTTTACGGACCGTTTCGCGACTACAAGGAAAGTAATCCATCGGAAAGATGACCGTCTCCGTGTGGACCAGTTCACACAAGAAAGCATTCTCGATCACAAAGGGTGACGGAAATCCCATGATTGGATCCGCTACAGGATGATCATGCTGCAGTTGATACCAGAAGTGAGATCGGTTGAACCGGTTGCTGTGTGAAACAAAGAAGGGTAGATGCACCACCCCACCATTGGGAACCGGCAAGTTATTCATTCGTTCATCTGTCGGTAGAGACTGTACAGGCAATGGGAACTGCGGAGTTCGCCAACATACTTCCCCCAAAAGACAGATACCAACAATCAACCCAACCCACGGTCTCCACCTAGAAGATATCCACACTAAAGCCACCGAGACCAACACAGACATAAAGACCCCACTCACCAACACATATCTAAAGGGCTCAAGAATCATTTTTCCAAGCGGTAACAGATAACTCCACCAGTAAATCGGGTTGTAGGGTTCGGAGAGTTCGGTGAATGGATTTATCGAGGCAAATGGGCCAATGCTGGTTCCAATCCCAATGACAACCCCACATACAGCCAATACGCGAAACTCTTTTGCCTTCCATATACCGATACTTACCAGAAGCCACGTCAACACTCCCCATTGGAAATGTCTTGTAAACCGCGCCACCTGTTCCATCACAACAACGGGCTTCGGCAGTATACCCATCAACTCCATCGCAAACGCTGCAAACCGAGTTTCTTTATCGGCTCGCAATCCATCAAAGGGATATACATGTCGCACAGACTCAACTGTATCGGCTGCCACCAACGAACCCGCTTGATTCATCACATAGGCCACTCTTAAGCCATAAAACATCAATAGAAGGGCTGCGACCCAGGAGAGGTTCCAAAGTAAACGCGCCCAGTCATCCGCATAACGGTACATGTACCAAAGCAATACCGGTAATATAGGAATAAACAGGACAAAATTGTAGGGACAGGTCAAGAATCCCACCGCAAAAAACAACCCTGCGAACAGCCCATCCGATGGATTGTCTTCATCCACAGCCCTCTTTGTGAACCCAAGCCCCAACGCGAAAGGCCATACATGAGTCAAGTCTGTGATATTACTCGCAAAACCATAACTAATTAACAATGGTTGCCAAGCAAAGAACACACCGACGACAAGATTGATCCACTTGTCTCCACCACACTGACGACTGAGAAATGCACCGGCCATGATATTGAACAGCATCACACTGAACAGCAGAAGATTAAAGACGATTCCATACTCATTGTATTGATTAAACCCAAGTACATCTCCAAGCCAAAAGAAGATACCCGCAAACAAATCTGGGTTGTTTAAGGTTCCAACCAGCGGAAAAGAAGCGGTCTCCACCCGTCCACCAAACCACATCATAGGCTCAGAAAAGGTGACGTAGGACCAAACTTTGATCGGAAATTCTGAATCTCGGATTGAAATCACCTGAGACGACCAATCGAGACCCAGGTTCGAAAATGGAATCCAAGCACACAATATGGCAAAAAAGTACCACAGCCAAAGGTCAATAGCCCCTTTATGTTGTTTATTAGAATTTCTCACACGTATGCCATTCAACAAAACTTTGGTGGAAAGTGGTTATCAATGATAGATTTAGCGTAACGAAATTGAGGAGACATGATATCGAAATTATTTGGAAAAATACGCGCTTTGTTTTCTAAAGATGTTTTATCTTTGAAAGATAACTGGCTCGATGCTCAATCTTCTCAGCAACACAACAAAAAGTTACACCAGCAAAACTCGTACTTGGAAGAGTTCAACATCTCCTATTCAGAAGAGTTGTCTATCACTTCCTTGGGCAAAGAAGCGAACCGAATATTTTTAGACGTCACCCTACAAATTGACGAGGCAACACGTACAATTGGATTGTTCGACATAGAGGATGAACGTATTGCCTCAATGGATTCCTACCCCGATGCCGTTCCAGATTTGCAGGATTTTGTTGAAGCATTGTCCAATGACCTTCCTCCTGTTGAACGAGCGGAATTTCGACTCCGAGTCAATCCTTTCGGTCAATGGGGTATGTGGATTGACGCTGCAAACTTGGATATTCGTACCCTTCTCAATGAGCAACGCTGGCTTACGCGTTGGATGGAACAAGCCCACATCGAGATTGGTCCACATCGGAAGTACCTACGGAGGATAAACAATCGGCTTTCATTAGAACCCCCTTTTCCGCGACAGTGGTTCAAAACATTTTTACCGACAACCAATCAAGACTTTATGCTGTGGTCTCTGGTCGGAGTCGATTCACAACACAGCGACAATGGTGTCAAGCATCTTGTTCATTCGATCACCAAACTCTTGTCTCATTGTGAAGATGCCACCCACTGGGTAGAATTTGATGCTGGGTGTGGAACCTTTACGTTGCCATTATCACAGGTTGTTCACCATCTGACGGCCGTGGAATCGTCAACCATCTCAAAACAAAATCTTCAACGCGCCCTTAAGCATCACTCCATTGACAATGTTACCGTTTCTTCACTCAACGTACAGCGTCACACAGAACAGACCGACAAACTACTCGAACGAACAGACGGGGTCTTTGTAAACCCGCCCAGATCGGGATTGGGTCCCATTATACAAACGCTGGAAAAGCTCGAACATCCTCCACTGTACATTGTATATGTCTCCTGTAATGGCCGAACGCTCTCAATGGATGGACAGACATTGGTCTCAATCGGTTATACTCTAGAATACATTGAAGGTGTGGAACAACTTCCCCATACTTCACATTGCGAATGGATCAGTCTTTGGAAACGTACAACGTGAGGAAACGATGATACTCTACACACTTTTACAAACCGCCCTTGCCAATTGCCCCACAGACGAAACCATTCAAGGGAATTTAACTTGCTCCAGTACCTTTTATGGGATGGTCGATGCAACTGAGGCCAGTCATCTCGGCGGAGAGTGTTCCGATGGAGGCTGTTATACATGTGGTGACCCCTATGCAAATGAGGCACAAGTCGCTCCTGAAGCAGTGTACACCTTTCACTGTCAGCAGTCTGGGACTGTCCTGATGGAAATCACCGATCTACCGTGTGATTTAGATATTTACATCCTAGATGACACTTGCAGCCCAAATACTGGATGTGTAGACGGGTCAACCCAATCGTTCAATGCCACTGACTCTGTAGAGTTCGATTGTACCGCAGGAAACAATTATTACGTTGTTGTTGAGGCCTATGGAACCAATCATCTGGATGTCGCCTCTGGCCCCTGTACTGATGACGGCACCAGTTCTGGAAACATTATCTCGCCAACCTACACTTTGAGTTTTGATGTTTCACAAAGTACTGGCTGCGCAGAAGATTGCGACAACGGCCTCGATGATGATTTAGATGGGTTTACTGACTGCTTGGATGATGATTGCTGGACTGAACCCTTGTGTTGCGACTTAGATGGGGACGGTAGTTTTGCTCAGGATTGTTTGGGGACCGATTGTGATGACAACAATCCTACTGTCTATGGTGGAGCTCCTGAAGATGGCGGTGACGGTTCAAACAATGGAGATGGAATCGACAATTGGGCATGTTTGGCATCTTCCAAAGATGATCAAACACCATCTGCACGTAATGAAATTATCATTTCATCACAAGCAAAAGGTTCCATTTTTAATACACATGCAATTCGTGTTGGGGATATGAAATTAGTTTGGTCGCCAAATTTATTATATACCAATAAACTATGGTATTTCCCACCAGGTTCAAAAGAATATGATTATACCATTAAGTGCGGTAAACCACCAAGTGATATAAGTGACAATTTATGTGAAGATGAAAACACACCATGTCTTTATAACATTACCGCTGATCCATGTGAATTTGTAAACCTTGCTACGAAATTACCAAATTATGTTCAATCATTAAAAACAAAAATTAATGAATATAAAAAAACAACTGTATTAACATGGAAACAATTCCATAAAACCGATACTCGTGCTTTGCCATCTAACCATGGCGGTAAAGTACCAATACAACCAAATACAATAAAAGGTGGGGCATCCGAATATAATGGTGTATGGAAACCTTGGCTTACAAAGGAAGAAAGTAAAACATATTATCCAGAATTCTATGTAGGGCCAGGATATTGAGAGAGGAGAGAGAGGAAGATTATATACTTCGTAAAAAAATATACTCAAATCAAAAAATAATAATAAAATAATGTGTTTAAAACTCGTACGAAGCGTATCATATACGGGAGAATCAAACATAAAGAACACATAT
>CAJWHX010000231.1 GCA_913040875.1 uncultured Pseudomonadota bacterium
TACTGCCATACTGAACCTCAATATCCAACTTCAGTTCTTCTTCCATCTTTGTAAACAATTCTCCAACCAAAGACTCACTTCGTCCGGAATATACGACAACCTTTTCCGCAACGGCTGGTTTTTCTGGGACTTCAACAACTGTTGGTGTTGAAGATTGTTCCGTTTCGCAAGCAACTAAAAGCGATAAAACGACAGCTAACATGACTGCTCCTCTGTTTAATTTGTAGTGATTGTAATGTATATAGTGTAAAAGAGACAACAAATACACACTGTATTCAAAACCAGTTTGGTACACGCTTCGAATTACAATACTGTTTGAAGTGTTTTCCGATGTGCATGTCCTTTAAGGCTCCAATATGCTTTTACCTTGATCTGGTCAGGATCCAATCCTCGCGTAACCAAAGCCAATCGAAGATTTCTGACCATCTGCGCTTCCCCTGAAATCCACACCAAGCCTTTTCCTTCCGGAATATTCACAAGAGACAACCACTGTAAAAGAGCATATCCATGGTATTCATCTCTCTGAATGGGATTGAGCGGGAGTTTCAATGTAGATACGGCTCCCAGATCCTGTGATTCCAATTCGATGGCACCAAATCTACGAACCGTTTTCGGAAGAGCATTGAGCAGAGCCATAGACAAACCGAGAGTTGTTTCGTCTCCTAGAAACAAAGACCAATCTATAGGCTCATCAACAAAGGGCATACTATCGACTGGACCAATGAAAGATATGGGTGCACCAACACAAACATTCTGAGCCCATCGACTCGCTTTACCTTTTCCATGCAGATGAAAAATAAGATCCATCCAGCCAAGTTCTGGAGACACTCTCGCAGGCGTGTAACTTCTTAAATACGTATCAACCTTAATCTTAATCTTTTGACCCGGACTCCACTGAATGTTTCGAATCATCTCTCCACAAATTCTGACCCTTCGAATATTAGGAGCAATATCTTCTATATGGGTCACAAAAACAGTACTAGATCGGGGTCTTTGATAGGTCATTGTTCCTCTTCATGTTCGGATGGGTTCAAAACGAAGAATGTGCGATCTTCAGTCTATAAAAGTCCAACGTAAGGTAAAGTTTGCACTTCCGGATCCCATTGCACCATTGGTATTGCAATTATCTTGATTTTCTTCATAATAGGATTCAACAACAAGCTTAATCAGATTACCATCAGCCAATTGGATGATGAATGGATATCCGGTGGTTGCAACACATCCGGGATATTCCCACCATGGACTCATGGCTGTCTGCGGACTGTCTGGAAGACCACTCGAATCATTTATAAAGGAGCAATCTGCAGTGTAATAATCATCTAGTACATAGGAAATGCCGTCAGGGACAGACGTCAGAGATTCATAAGACTCTTCTAAAAATACAGCTGCACCTACACAACTGGGACCAGAATCACCACCGTTTAATCTCACTAGAAAACGCTTGAAAGACATGTCCCAATCGGCAGTTTCCAACGCAACTTCATCTGAGATATCTACCTTTTCCGCACCATCTTCGGTAAACTTAATATAAATCCATGGATTGCTAGCAGCACTTTGAAACCCACCTGCAGTGGCGTCGACGTTTGTAATGAAGTCGCCGCCATCTGTTGTTGTGGAAACCGCACCTTCAGAAATGGCATTCTGTAAACCCAAATCCAATATCAAATCATCTTCACACTCAACAGGGATCAAATCTTCACAAACCATGTTCGAACTATCAATGGCAGTATCGTTTTTTTCGGCTTGCTGACAGGCTGTAAGGAACAACAGTAAACTCATGGAGTCTCCCTATTTTAAGTCTTGTAAGTTTTTGATAATGATTATCACTATCAAAATATAACCAGGTTTGGGCAATCGAGCAAATAACTTTAAAAATGATATGATGGAGAATTAGGGTCAGCATTTAAGGTCTGTGTCACTTACATTAATTTCTACAGTGCCTATAAGTACATCTACACAGCTCAATATCTTGACAACAATACGTACCATATACTATATAGGGGTATGGGGTATATGAGGTTTATATGCTGTTCTATATTTTACTCACATTGAATCAGGCTTTTGCGCACCCAGTGACCTTCAAAGGTGGCTTGGCAGTGACGAGTATTCATCGTCCTAAAATGACGATGAGTCAAGTCAACTACACTGTCCATCGCAACGTAGCCGTCGCGACCAGTTATGTTCGCATGGAAAATCCGGCTGGCGACTTGAACATGCCGGCATTGCATGCAAACATCTTACTAAAAAGATGGAATGCCCTTGGTTCACAAGGAAACCTTTACGGATTGATCGGAGCTGGTATAAACACCCCATCTCTCTCAAGTACTTGGACAGATGAACTCAGAGGCTTTGTGGGTGTTCAGGCAGATTATGAAACGCAAAAAATTTATACTGCAGCAAATGTCATCGGTTTTCCATCCTTAAATGATATGAACGATCTTCCTTATATGGCTCGATATCGCTTCGGGATTGCACCCTACATCGCAAAGTATGATGAATTTCAAATCTGGGTGGTGGGACAAGTCGAATATATGCCCACGATGCAAGACACACCTATCGTCACTCCGATGCTGCGGTATTTTTATCGGACTGTTTTATGGGAGACCGGTGTTTCCTTAGACGGAACCTATTGGTTTCAAATGATGGCACACTTTTAAATCTTAGGAGACTACAATGTTGCTTGGTTTATGGCTCAGTTTATCAATGGCGTTTGCCGAAACCACTTCAGATATTGAAGTGCTGGTCAAAGGGATGGTTTGTTCCTTTTGTGTTCAAGGCGTTGAAAAGAAATTCTCTGGAGAAGACGCTGTCGAAAAGGTTGAAGTCAAACTCGATGAATCTAAGGTCTTACTTTGGATCAAAGACGATCAAAGTCTCGCTGATGATACGATCAACAGGTTGATCAAAGATGCGGGATACAATGTCGAATCGATCACACGCACTGAGACCTCTTCCACACCAACGCCTGACACTCCACCCCCTGCAAAGTAAATCGAAACATGAAACATTTGGTCGCTTTTGCATCGCTGTTTACTTCTGTTGGTACTCTCTTTTGCTGTGCACTTCCAGCACTATTTGTCACGCTCGGTGCTGGAGCATCCTTTGCAAGTCTGACTAGTGCCGTCCCACAGCTCATTTGGTTTGGAGAAAACAAGACGCTTGTATTTATTGTTGGTGGAGTATTTTTGACATTGGGACTTGTATTGCCTAAATTGTTTCCACCACTGGTTGTGTGCGATATAGACGGCAATCCTTGTGCTGAGACCAAATCGTGGAGTCAACCACTCCTCTATATCTCTATCGTCTTTTATGGTATTGGTGGATTCTTTGCTTATCTTGCCCCAATTTTACTGGTATAAATCATGTCTCACCCAGATCATTCTAAGGAAATCACCCGAATCAAACGCATCATTGGTCAACTTGAAGGTGTTCAGCGCATGATCGAAGAAGGACAATATTGCATCAACATACTCAATCAGACAAAGGCCGTTTCCTCCGCTGTACACTCCTTAGAAGCGGCACTCCTAGAAAAACACCTGAACCACTGTGTAAAAGGCGCGATGTGCAGTAATTCGGACGAGAAGGATCAAGACCAAAAGATTGAAGAGCTGATGACCTTGTTTCGAAAACGATTGAAGTAAGGATAATTATCCTGGACGTACAATCCGCCCCAAGCAGGCAATCACACCAATAACGAGTCCCGCACTCAGAACAGACCAGCCAAGAGATGGCAATACGGTCATTCGAAAGACAAATCGCAACAGTCCCCAGGTACAAAGCCACGCCAGACCACTTCCAAGGACGCCCGAGATTACACCCGTTAGAATCATCTCCATCGACACCATATGAGAGATTTCACCCTGCGTAGATCCCAGTATCGATAGCAAGCGAAACTGTTTTCGACGACGCTCTAATGATGCTTGCAAACTGGATACCATGATTATTCCGCCCATGAGCATCGAAAAGGCACCCATCGTTTGAATCGCCAATGCAATGCTATCGAGCATCACGGCTACGCGCTCAACAATATTCCGCAGGGATACCACAGTGACATTGGGTATGGACTTTGCCAATCCAATTTGAACCGCTTCTTCTCCTTCTTCGGACAACTGAGCTGCCGCCAAACGAAACTGCGGTGCTTCGGCAAGAGTCTCTCCTTTGGCCACCAAGAAGAAATTCATCTGCATGGTTTCCCACTGGATGCGACGGGTGGCTGTGACTTCAAACTCAATTGGAATCCCTTGAATATCAAAAGTGACGTTGTCCCCTATCGTTAGCCCCAATTGCTCCGCGTATCGAATTTCCAAACAAATCGCATTATCAGGACTCGAATCATCAAAAACACCCTCCAAAATGGTCTCTGGATCTACAGGTACATCGTAGGACAGCCTTTGCTCACGCGTGTAGGCCCAGCGCTGAGTATCGGGTTGTTCTTCTACAATCTCTGATACAGGAACTCCTTTTATACTGGATATTCTTCCCATAACAACAGGTGCAGACTGGAGATGACTGACATCGTTATCTTCTAAGAGTTTCTTGGTTTCGGTCCACTGCTCTGGCTGGATATCAACAAAAAAGTTGGTCGGTGCAGATGTGAGAGACACGTTTCGAATTTGATCGGTGATCGAATGCTGCATTAGACCAATCGAGGTGATCACCATCACACCCAATGTGAGCGCTACGATTGCTGTCCGAAGTCCAAACGCCGTGGAAGCAAAATTTCGAATGGCATGACGCAGTGTCCAATTTTGGACTGTTCGAGAGCGCAACACAGTTTGGATCCCCATAACCAACGCATACACCGTCCCAATAATCACCACCAGAGTTCCGACACCTGCGGCAGCCCACAATGCATTGTACAACTGTGAATAGAGTGTCCCAAATAGTATCACCCCATAGAGTCCATACCAGTACCATGCCAAACCCATCTGCTCACCAGTTCCCTCTTGCAATGCCACGCTTGCCGGAATTTGAGTGGTAGAGACTATCGAGGGTAACGTCGACAGAATAGACACACCCACCCCAAGTACAAGCGCGCTCAGCCAATTCCAAATGGATGGTTGGAGGACTATCTCAATTGGAATATAAGGTTGCACTATTTCCAATAGAGTCAACATTCCAACGTAGGAAAAGCCAATTCCAAGTATCGAACCGCCCAATCCCAGTAGGAGTATTACCGTCACATAAATCTGTAATATCTCCCCTCTCGACATCCCCAAACAACGGAATATCGCCATTTCTTTACGACGGCTGGCCAACCAATTGGACAAAGACTGTACGACACCAATTGTGCCAATGAGGAGCGACATCAGCGCCACAACGCCCAAAAACCGTTCACTGTTGTTGATGCTTCTCGCCGTCGATGGATTGGATCGAGTAGCAGATTGGGTACTGACAAAGGAATGTGTCTCTTCGAGTTTATTCAACGTCTCCAACAGTTCACTTTTTTCCTCATCAACCTTCCATTGAATGCGTCTGGTGACTCTGGAACCAAACTGATCTAATTTTGTTCGGTCCAGCCCCTCCATTGAGAGAAATACCCTTGGTCCTGCAGCCATCCCTACATTCACACGATCGGATTCAGACAGAACCACATCGGCAATTGTAAATGTCTCCCCATTCACATTCAAAGGTTCACCAACATTGAGATTCAAACGCTTTAAAATAGATCGTTGTACCACGACCGTATCTTTGGTAAGTTGTGTAAACAGTGACTGCCCAGACTCTAGTGTCACCTCTCCATACAGTGGATACTCGTCGCTAGCCCCCTTTATCTCAGCGAGAACAGATTCGTATGTTCCACTGGACACCATCGACAACATTTCACGCGTTTCGGATGTTTCGTATTGCTTTGACAAATCTAGATAGTCTGTGGGGAAGGGATGAACAGACTGAGTCACGAAATCTGCGGCCATCAATGGCCTAGACTGATCTTGAATCGCACTCCGTATCGAATCTGCCAAGCTGTGTACG